>JACZJI010000105.1 GCA_014860665.1 Bacteroidales bacterium
TCTCTGACTTTTTGAATCTTGAAACTGTCACTGAAATGCCTGTGCATCCGTTCTTCAGTTGTCATTTTAAATTGCTCTCTTGTTGCCATTTTTAACTGTTTTTAATTGCTAAAAGTGGTCAACCTATTTCAGGCATTGACAAGTCAGGTCAAATTAGATGCGGAGATGTTGCAATCTTCTTCGAAATGGCAGATTTAGTGTCCGGTGGCCGTCCTTCCTTAGAATTAAACGGAAAAAAGATGATTTTCGGCTCAGGACTAAGTGGCTGGAGAGGGAGTTTTAAGGAAAGATCTATAGAATATTTTTTCTCTAATGATCTAATTCATAATGAATTGTGATTTTTTAATGGCAATGATAATTAATTCCTTCATTTTCTGTCGAATAGAGAATATATTATTATATCTTTGCAACGAATTAGAATATTGAAATAGTACATTTTATCTTTTCTTAAGTATAATTAATATAGAATGATACGTTTTTTTGTCCTTTTTCAGAAATAAAATGCAGTACGCATGGAAAAAGGAAAGGTTATATCAGATTATTCCCTCCCAAAATACTGCTCATTAATAATCGGCTTGATGATATCAGGCTTAAATTTTTTAAAGTAATATGAACATTTATGTAGGCAACCTTGACTTTAAGGTTGATGAAGATGATTTAAAAAGCGTCTTCGAAGAGTATGGTTCCGTAAGCGAAGTGAAAATCATAAAAGATAAGTTCAGCGGACGGAGCAAAGGATTTGGTTTTGTTACCATGAATGATTCAGCTGAAGCCAAGAAGGCTATGGGTGAATTGAATGGTGCAACATATGAAAACCGTGAAATGGTTGTAAATGAAGCACGTGAAAAAACCGAATCTAACAACAGGTCAAACAACTTCAGATCAAATAACAGATCAAATGACAGATCTAATGACAGATCTAACGACAGAAGGAGATACTAAGCTATGTACGAAGGTAAAGTAAAATGGTATAACGAAACCAAGGGGTTTGGTTTTATCGAGATAGAAGGAAAAAAGGATGTTTTTGTACATCGCTCAGGCTTAGTAAGCCCATTTAAAGGTCTTTCAGAAGGACAACAAGTAACTTTTGATATTAAAAAAGGCGATAAAGGCGAAGTTGCTTTTAACGTAAAATAATATGAAAATCTGAAATCTTTCCGAAAGGAAGATTTGACCATACCCGTTCCTGTCGTTTAGAGAGGAATGGGTATTGGCATTTTTTTATCTGGCCTTGCTTCTGCTGAAGGGAAAGAAGATGGTACGGGCACAATTGCTGAGGCGATGGCAATATCAGAATCTGTACCGGAGCGGGCATTGTGGTCGCTTGGCGGCTCTTTTTCGTTTTCCGGGGAGAGGATATGACATTAATTCAAATACTTATTGTTTAATAAGTATTTGAGCGTCTGAAGAATGAATTTTATAACAGTTTACAACAAATAATAAATATTGAATGGGAAGATCCAAAGAAACATCCGGAAAAAAAGAAGTAAGAACCAAACAAGAAAAAAAACGAAAAGATAAAGCAAAGCGCAGGATTGAGAAGAAAGAGCAAGGCAAAAAAGGCAGCCTTGATGATATGATAGCCTGGGTTGATGAGAATGGAGTAATTACTTCAACACCCCCGGATTTAACCCAGAAGACAGAAATAAAAGCTGAAAATATTGAAATTGGCGTTCCAAAGGCTGAATCCCGAATCAATATCAGAATAAGAACGGGCATGCTTAAAAATTATGATGAAGCCAAAGGCTATGGTTTTATTATTGACTCTGAAACGAAAGAATCAATATTTGTGCATGCCAATGATTGTGATGGAACATTAAAAACAGGTTGCAAAGTTGAATTTGAAACCGAAAAAGGATTAAAAGGCTTAAAGGCAGTTAAAGTTAAGTTGGTATAATCCCCGCTCTCACAAGTCTTTGATTTGAGAACCGGATAATAGTCAGATACAGGTAACAACCCGGCTGATTATTTTCTCACATCCTTCCTCTTCCTACATTAAAAACACAGATATAAATCCATCCGCGACCCGCTGAGAAGATCTCTCAGTCGTGTCTCTTTTGAAATGACATGGGGCTGCAAATCAAAAGGTTAAAGTTCAAAAGTTTGAAAAGTTCAAAGACTAAAGGTTAGAAGTCGGAAAAATTAAATACGGAGATCTGGCAATATCCTTCAAAATTACAGATTTAGCGCCTGGAGGGCGTCTTTCCTCAGTGTTAAACTGAAAAAGATGATTTTGCCGGTTCAGGGCTAAACGGCTGGACGGGAAGTTGTAAGTAAATATCTGTAAAATATTCTCTTCCTTAATGATCTAACCCCTAACATATTGACTCGTCTTTTAGCAGTGGTGATAATTAATTCATTCATTTTCTGTCGAATACAGTGTATATTGTTGTATCTTTGTGCCGAAATTGAATATTGAAATAGTATATTTTATCCTTTCTTAGTTTAGATTGATACGTTTTTTTGTCCTTTTTCAGAAATATATGCAGTACGCCGAGAAAAAGGAAAAGTTGTATCTGATTATTCCCTCCCCAAAATACTGCCAGTAATAATCAGGCTTGAAAATATATCAAGCTTAAATTTCTAAAGTAATATGAATATTTATGTAGGTAACCTTGATTTCAAGGTTAATGAAAATGATTTAAATGACATTTTCGGAGAGTATGGTTCTGTAAGCGAAGCAAGAATCATAAAAGACAAATTCAGTAGCAGAAGCAAAGGTTTTGGTTTTGTTACCATGAATGATGCAGCTGAAGCCAATAAAGCTATAAGCGAATTGAATGGTGCAACATTCGAAAACCGTGAAATGGTTGTAAATGAAGCACGTGAAAAAACAGAATCTAATGACAGATCTAATTACAGATCAAATAACAACAGGAGATACTAAGCTATGTATGAAGGTAAAGTAAAATGGTATAACGAAACCAAAGGGTTTGGTTTTATCGAAGCAGAAGGAAAAAAGGATCTTTTTGTACACCGTTCAGGGTTGTTAAGCCCTTTTAATGGTCTTGCAGAAGGACAACAAGTAACTTTTGATATTAAACGTGGCGATAAAGGCGAAGTTGCTTTTAACGTAAAATGATATAGGATTTGAAATCATTTTGAATCGGAGATTTAACAATACCTGTTCCATCGTTCAAAGAGGAATGGGTATTGGTATTTCCTTATCAGGCCTTGCTTCTGCTGTTGAAAATGAAGGTGGTATAGGCACAATTGCTGCGGTAGACAGAGGCTTAATTCATGGAACCCGGATAAATCTTACAGGCAAAATAACATTGAAGGTTTGATCAGGGAAATTCGCAGAGTCCGTCAGTTAACAACCGGAGTGCTTGCTGTTAATATTAGTCGGTACTTACTAATTTCAGTGATTTAGTGCAGACTTCCATAAAAGGGAAAATAGACATAATATTTTCCGGTGCGGGGTTACCTTTGGATCTGTCAGGGTACAAAACCAAAGAGAGTGAAACGAAACTCGTTCCAATAGTTTCGTCAGGGAGAGCAGCCAATATCATTGCAAAAAAGTGGTTGCAGCACTATAATTATTTACCCGATGCCTTTGTTGTAGAGAGACAGGAAGCCATAGGACAGATAAGTAAACTTTTTAATCTCGGGGTCTCAGCGGTTCAACTGGGTACCAGTTTTATAGCTACCGGGGAATGTGATGCATCAAATAATTTCAAACAAGCTTTAATTGATGCTGTCCAAAAAAAGATACGGCTCATAAAAAGCCTTGCCGGCATGCCGGCAAGGGCCATTGAAAATGATTTTCTGCTGGCTGCAGAAAGTGGAGAAAGACGGCCAAAAGGCTGTAAGTATCATTGTATAAGATCCTGTGATCCCAAAACAACCGATTACTGTATTGCAGAAGCCTTGTTATCTGCCTGGTATGGTAAATTTGATTCAGGTTTTCCGTTTACCAGGGCTACAGGATATAATATTAAATCAATTACTACTGTTAAGGAAGTATTTGAGCATCTGAAAAATGAGTTTTATAACAGTTTAAATCTAACAGTTAATTACAATGCGGCAACTAAAGATATTTCAACAAATTACGCGTCGCGATGAAAACTCTGTAAGTATTTATTTTCAGGAGGTTAACAAGTGCGAGATGGTAGGTGTTGATGAGGAAGCCGAGTTGTCTTATAAAATTCGTAATGGTGATGAAAAGGCCTTAAGAAAACTCGTTGAGGCCAATCTTCGTTTTGTTATTTCCGTAGCTAAGCAATACCAAAGCCAGGGTTTGTCATTTGCCGATTTAATAAGCGAGGGGAATGTCGGGTTGATAAAAGCCGCAAAAAAGTTTGACGAAAACCAGGGATTTAAATTTATATCGTATGCTGTGTGGTGGATACGTCAGTCTATTATGCAGGCCATCTCAGAACAAACAAGAATAGTTCGATTGCCGTTAAACCGGATGTCGACCATGAAAAAAATATCAAAAGCCTCATCATATCTGGAGCAGCAGTTAGAGAGAGAGCCTTCTAACAATGAACTGTCTGAATTTCTGGATATAGAAGAAGAACTAATATCGGAAAACGACAAAATAAAGAACCGCCAGGTGTCTTTCGATAAACCATTGTCATTAAATGGTGAAAGTGACTCTTGCTTATATGATTTAATCCCAACGGAGAGTTTTTCTTCTCCTGATGGTGAGTTGATTTCAGAATCTGTAAAAATTAATTTATCACGGGCTTTAGAAAAGTTATCTGACAGAGAAGCAGAAATAATGAATCTGTCGTATGGCCTTAATAACGATAAGGTGCATAGTCTGGATGAAATAGCTTACTTAATGGATATATCACGAGAAAGAGTAAGGCAGATAAGAAGAGTCGGATTAATCAAACTAAATAAAATGATATCCGGCAAAATAATTTTTCAAAATAATTTATAAAAAATATTGAATGGGAAGATCCAAAGAAACGTCCGGAAAAAAAGAAGTAAGAACCAAACAAGAAAAAAAACGAAAAGACAAGGCAAAGCGCAGGGTTGAGAAGAAAGAACAGGGTAAAAAAGGCGGCCTTGATGATATGATAGCCTGGGTTGATGAGAATGGAGTAATTACCTCAACACCTCCGGATTTAACCCAGAAGATAGAAATAAAAGCTGAAAATATTGAAATTGGAGTTCCGAAGTCTGAATTCCGGATCAATAACAGAATAAGGACGGGCATGCTTAAAAATTATGATGAAGCCAAAGGCTATGGTTTTATTATTGATTCCGGTACCAAAGAATCAATATTTGTGCATGCCAATGACTGTGATGGGACTTTAAGAACAGGTTGCAAAGTTGAATTTGAAACCGAAAAAGGATTAAAAGGCTTAAAGGCAGTTAAAGTTAAAATAGTATAATCCTACCATTCCCCCCACTGGCCGTGACCCGGAACCCAAAATCAAAGGCTAAAGTTCAAAGGAAAAAATCAAAAATATCCGTTTAACTCCGAGGATCCCGATTCATCGGGAGACGTGAAAGTCTTGATTATGAGTCACGGAATAAGATTCCAGCCTGCGGCCGGCAGGCTTCCGGTTGCTCAAAATTACAAGGTGCTTTACCAGAAGTGAATCAATGCGAAAACTGTACTGATCTATCCTGCAGGTAAAATGTATCAGTAACCCCGACTTTTGTATCTCTCCTTCAGGCATTTGCTGTCGTACTTTTGTTTCGTGAAATTCAACGAAACGGCATTCTAAAGACAAACACGAATAAAAACAGTTATTTTTGGATCGGAACAATCTGAAAACTCTGTGTAAAGTTTATCCATGAAAAAATGAAGTACCATGGCAAGAATATTTATTACAGGATCAGCCGACGGACTGGGTTATCTGTCGGCAAAACTATTGGTTGGACAAGGACATCAGGTTGTATTGCACGCCCGTAATGCAGTGCGTGGTCATGATGCGCTGAAAAAGTTACCCGGCGCGGAAACCGTATTAACAGGAGATCTTTCAGATATTGAGGATACTATTAAACTGGCGGAGAAAGTCAATGCATCCGGTCCTTTTGATGCCGTGATTCATAATGCAGGTATTTACACGGCTTCGTCAAAAGAAATTCTCAGTGTCAATACATTGGCTCCGTATATTCTTACGAGCCTGATACAGAAACCAAAGCGTGTCATTTATATGAGTTCGGGTATGCATTTAAGCGGGCATTTTAAACCGGAGAGTTTCGGAAATGGTATGAATCACGTTACCTATTCCGACTCAAAGTTGCATGTGTTAATGCTTTCCAGGGCAGTAGCCCGCAGATGGCCGGAAGTTTATTCCAATGCAGTCAATCCCGGTTGGGTTCCCACCAAAATGGGCGGGCTTGGGGCGCCTGATGATTTGCAAAAGGGTTGTGAGACACAGGCTTGGCTTGCGGTAAGCAATGATGAAGCGGCAAAAGTGAGCGGACAATATTTTTTTCATCAGCAGGTAAGACCCTATAATCCGGAGGCTAATGATTTCGTGCTTCAGGATAAATTCCTGGATTTGTGCAAAAAGCTTACAGGTGTTTCATTTCCTTAAACAGAATCTGTTTTTGGAATGAGTGGTGCAGAAAAAATTGTCATTTCGGACCGAACAGAGTGAGTGTGATAAATCTCCCCATTAGTTGGGTTCTGCACATGAGATTTCTCAGTCGTAACTTCTTTGAAATGACAGGTGGGGTATAATGACGAATTTATATATACCTGGCTTGGAACTTATTGGCATTATCATTAATTTTAAGGAAATAATTCTTAAGAATTAAAAGAAGCTAATAATGAGTAGTCTGGCTTTCATTAAAAGATATCCGGTTGCGACTTGCTCAGCTCTGATATTTGTCATCTCATGGGGGCTCATTCTATTGTTTGCCGGTCCCGGAAATGTGCCGATTGATGCAGAACGATCCGAAAACCTGCTGCCCTTGTTGTATATGATGATGCTCATCGGACCGGGTGTGGCGGGCCTCCTGTTAACGGGGCTGATCAGCGGAAAAGATGATTTTCTTAAGCTGAGGAAACAGTTATTCAAATGGCGGTTGGGGATTCACTGGTACCTCACAGCGCTTCTGGCTACGCCGGTTCTGGCACTGGTGCTGTTATTTGTGCTCTCCCGGTTTTCATCGGATTTCAATATCGGTATTTTCAACAACCGGAGCGAAAACACATCCCTTGTACTGGCAGGTATTTTTACAGGGCTGATAGTAGGGCTCTTCGAAGAGATAAGCTGGTCAGGATTCATTGTCCCCAACCTGAGAATGCGTTACGATATCGTCATCACCGGGCTTATTGTCGGACTCATTTGGGGAGCCTGGCATTTTATTTTGTTCTGGACAAAAGACAGTTTCTCTCAAACGCTACCCCTGTTCATTCTGCTCGGACAGCTTTTTGTCTGGTTGCCGCCTTTCAGGATCTTTATGGTCTGGATACTCGACCGGACCGGAAGCCTGCTTATGGTAATCCTGACACACGCGAGCCTGGTGTTTACTACTACAGTACTTGTGCCTATGTCGCTGACCGGAAAAAACCTGTTAACCTGGCTTATTGTCTGGGGTGCCGCTCTGTGGATCATTTTAACAGCAATCGCTGTATTCAATAATAGAAAATCCTCCAAAAACCACGTACGATATGAAACAACAAATGAATGAGCCGTAACTTATTGAGCTGAGACAAAGGGTAATAAAGTCGATTTTTGTTTATCTGTTTCATGCTCATCACAAATAAAAATGGAGGTAGTTATGAAAATATTATTACTGGGAGCCACGGGAAGAACAGGAAAACTGATCATTGAAGAAGCCCTCAGAAGAGGACATAAGATCTCGGCCATTGCCCGTGACCCTGAGAAGCTGAAAGGCTATGATATAGCAATTACCAAAGGGACACCTTACGATTATGAGACCGTGGAAAAAGCCATCACCGGATGCGAGGCTGTTATTAATACTCTGAATGTGTCAAGACAATCAGACAACCTATGGGCACCGTTGGTAGCGCCTGTAGATATGATTTCGAGATCGGCATTCAACGCTGTAAGAATTATGGAGGGAAAAGGCATTCAACGGTTTGTGGCATTGAGTACCATCGGGGCGGGGAGTTCCTGGAAAACATCGCCTTGGATGCTGAAACTTATAGTAACTATCAGCAATTTAAGATTTGCTTTCCGGGATCACGGGAGGCAGGAAGAAATTCTTGAAAATTCATCATTGGAATATACCATCTGCCGGGCACCGCTTCTTACAAATGAAATAAATATAAATGGAATTGCCGTTACTCCGGAAGGTGCAAAACCGGCAAACAAATATTTGAGTAGAAACTCAGCCGCTGAGTTTTTCATTAGGATCATTGAAAATAAGGAATACATCCAGGAAACGATCAGTATTTCGAACAAGTCTTTGGGATAGGTTCGGAGTGGTTTTGTTGTCTTCCCCTCCGGGGAGGTGATTTTAAATGAACATCTCCAAATAAAGTATTCTTCATTGCAAGGAGGCGACCAAAAAAGCTTGTCTACCGACAAGGCAGGTCATCTCTTTTTTGGGAAAATATGGCTATGCTTGACGTTATTAAGGCAAGACAGGTCTTGTCAAAAGCGAATGCGTACCCCAGAATACAGGTTTGAATCCTTCTTTGTAATGACAATATAAGCGGGTATGATATTTCCGGTTGTTATGCTTTAGGATTTTCTCCTCACAATTGAGACAAATTCCGAAAATATTTATTTCTTCTGTAAACCAACAGTACAAGCCTTTTAAGCGCTTGTTAACTGATACACAAGTGATTTGAGTTAATTTTTCTTGCTAAGGGGCTATTAATTCATTAACTTTATGGCATATTTTTAATTTCTGTTCAACTCTTTTAAGATTATTTCAGGGTACAATCAGGGGTAAATAATTGTACGTTACTATCTGAACTATTTCAACTAAAGAGAAATGACTGTAAAATACAAAGCATTGGTAATAGAAATGCAAGATGTATTAACTGTCCGTAAGTGTATTTCTTACGATACAACTGCTAAATGCAAAGGAAATTTTGATTGTTCTTCACCTGAATGTGCAAGAACTATTACATTTTCTGAGGGAGAAGCTTTTCTAAAAAATAAAGGGATAAAGAAACATAGGAAGCGTGTAGAAATCTTAAAAACCTTGAGGGATTTAGGTTTTATTGAAATACGTCGTTGCTCCGGCAGACAATTTTTTGAAAAAAAGTACTTTACGGAAAACGGGGAATGGATCATTGTATTTCTTGATTAAACCCTGGGATAAAAGATAAAGTTCCTGGGCTAAAGACTGTTGATGCCTGTATTTAGTTGACCGTTTTCACTTACTTATTACGCAGGGTTTGAGTGTTGATTTTTTATACAGATTGTCTGTATCAGATGTTTGGTTAAAACAAAGATAATTTTTTTCAAAATCAAAAGGGGATTTTCT
>JACZJI010000106.1 GCA_014860665.1 Bacteroidales bacterium
CATTTTTTTCAGCATGGACAGTTCGAAACCGGTATTGGGTTCGTTCATATTGAACAGCGTCCCCATCAAAAAGTCACCGGCATCCACAATAAGTGTCCCGTCGGGATTTTTGGCTTTTTCTTCTTTCA
This sequence comes from Bacteroidales bacterium, assembly GCA_014860665.1. Classification (GTDB taxonomy): domain Bacteria; phylum Bacteroidota; class Bacteroidia; order Bacteroidales; family F082; genus Sulfidibacterium. The sequence continues at coordinate 129 of JACZJI010000106.1, forward strand.
GCAAAGTGGCCAGCCGGGCAAAACCGCCCTGCACGCTGTCGTTGTTGAGCACTTCAGGAGAATAATCTATTCTCGGGCCGTTCCCGTCTATTTTTGAATGAATGTCGTTGGTGTGAAGGATTGTGATGTGTTGCGCATTCATGATGCCGGAAAAGACAAAAAGGAATGCAACTGCAAGCGTCAGCTTCAATGTTTTCATTATTTACATTTTTAGGAAAATAAATGCCTATGCGCAAATATAGTTTTTCCTTCCAAAAAATGTAATAAATAATTATTAATTATCGGCGCTAAGCCTTTTCAGGACATAATATCGGCAAAGTACTTTTCAACTTCAAGTTCAGGAATCAGCTGGTTTAAATCAACTGTCTCCTCCCCGGAGATGATAAGGGTATCTTTATCAAGTTTGTGTAATGTACCGCATTTATAATGACTTTCCCAAATGTGGTCCATATACCATTCAGGTTCTTTTCCCCATCTGAAATCTTTGGATTTTCTTTCCCAGAAGGTTTCTTTGCTGATGGACATAAAGATTTTTTTATCATAATGCCCTACAATATTGTCATCACAAAAAGCAAACAATCCTTCTGCAATTACAACATCATATTTTTTTGAAGCTTCGAGAACCTTTTTGAAATAACTTGATATATCTATAGATTGAGGAATTTCCCAGTCCACGTGGTCATTGATCACAGGAATCTGATCAACAGGATTGGGAAAATCGTCCTGACATAATGTTTTGACTTTTAGAGGGGCTAAAGACTCTTGTAATCTTTTAGCCAACGTTGTTTTTCCGGCATTGCTTACGCCTCCGATTCCGATGATCATAGCCTTTGTTTTCTATGAATAACTGTATGATAACTGCAAAGTTTAAGCCAAACAGTTAAATGGCTGCAAAATTAGCAAGTTTCTTTTTACTTTTTACTTTGGTTGGGAACAAATTGATAAGCGCCCAGATCGGGAAACATTCCACGAGGATTCCCAAGGATATCATAGGGTGCCTGAACACTGATGTTGGGATCTCCTTTTTTAATGGCAGGAGACAGAGTGTCAATTCTATAATCCTGTTTGTCAGTGTTTGTGAAAAGAGGATCTTTATTTTTTATGATTTGATTGAAATAATTTCCATTACTCATGCTTAGCGTTGTTTTAACAAGACAATGATCGAGAAAATAGGCTGAATCTGCACCTGAAATCATTTGCGTGCCAAATTCATCATTATTATACCCGTAAATGATGCTGTTTCCCAAACTAAAATGAATCGAATTCGGGACTTCCTGATTGCTAGAATCGACTGTATAGTTGCTTATAAGGACAGCAGGATTATTCCTTACGGAATAGGGCCAGTAATTGGCAAATGTGGACTGTATAAACTGATAATTGCCCCCGCCGGTAAGTGCCATGCAGTAGCCTCCGCAATCACCTACCACCACATTTTGTGCTGTGATATTATAATTTTTTGTGAAGATTCCCGCACCATTCATATTCTTAATAATCACATTATCGAGAATGAGCTGGTTTTTCGTCGGCTGATAAAACGATTCAGCCTGAATTCCCATGTATGCGTTTTTTATGACAGCATTTTTAATGATATTATTTTTTCCGGAAGCTCCTTCCATAATCCAAATTCGGTCCCACTGTCCGGGAAGGCTGGCATAAGTAGTATCGAGCCTGTCGCCCTGAAAAACAATCGGATTTTCAATAGTACCTTCTGCATCCAGCTGTCCGTTGGCAAAAATCCATAGTCCCGCATTTTTATGGAAATAAATGTGAGTTCCGGGATCGATAATTAATTTCCCGTATGCATCCACAACGGCATAACCGTAAATTACATAAGGCAATTTGTTATCCCAGTGGGTGGTTTGCATGCTGTCGGCAATAACTTTATAGGGCGGAAACCCCGATGTGATGTGGTCAGCCAGAATATAACGCGCATTTTTCCCCCAGGCCACAAGCCTTACATACTGATTGTTTCCGTTTACCTGAAAGAGAATACTATCCTGAACTACAAACGGATTGGTTGCATTGTTCGGATCAATGGTAACTCTTGCAAAGATGTACAAACTATCATGGCTCCGCAGTTCGATATTGTTTGCATCAGAAGTAGGTTCTCCGTCGACATTCATTCTGAAAGGGGAGTTGCTGCCACCTTCGAGTTTAATATTGGAGATTACCAAATTACTGCTGGAATGATTGTAAACCCTCAAAGTCTGTATAGCAGAGCCCAGGGTAGTGAAAACTGTATCGAATATAACAGAGTCGTTGGAAAATTCAAGATGCAAAGAAGGATCGTGACTGATGAGCGTTGGCTTTTGACACGAGTCTAATCCTGCAAAAATTAGCGCGACAAGAATAAACGCCAAAGGGACATTCAGCTGCCTTGCCGTGCTCTTTTTACCAGGCAAAAGAAATGTTCTTGATATTTGTTTCAAGAGATTGTTGCTCATCCTTGGTTTATTGCAAGAGATTGCTTTGAATAGAAACTACAAACCTTAACCTGCCCGGATATAACTACCAGGCTGAACAAAGATAAGCAACAATCCGAAATGCGAAACAAAGACTTTAACAGGCAAAGTTTGCCTGCTGATTTGTTACTTTTCGTCAGGAATGTTCTTGAGAACTTCCAAAGTCAGTTTCCAGAATTTTTGTACTGATTCGATTTCCAGTCTCTCGTCGGGTGAGTGTGCTCCCTTTATTGTCGGGCCGTATGAAACCATGTCCATTTTGGGATATTTGTGACCAATCAAACCGCATTCAAGACCAGCGTGGATAGCAAGTACTTTAGGCTGCACATTGAACAGCTTTTTGTAGGTGCTCTCTGTAAGATCAACGATTTCCGAATGAGGATTCGGTGTCCATCCGGGATAACCTTCTGAAGTTTTGCAATGACCACCGGCCATACTGAACAAGCTTGTGATCATATTGGTGGCATCCCATTTCTCCGATTCCACCGAACTTCGCTGGCTGGTAGTAACCACAATTTCTTTTTCCGTAAACTTCACGGAAGCAAGGTTGGTCGAAGTTTCCACAAAATTGGGAATGTCCTGCGACATCGCAATAACGCCGTGAGGGCAGGCATATACTGATTGTACGAGTTTTGTAAAATCTTCGTCACGGATTACCGTTTCAGGCTGATCAGTTTCAGCTACAGAAATCTGTAACCCGGATTCTGTGGTGTGAAACTCATTTCTTGCCACTTTTTCGAATGCTTTTGCTTCAGAGATTAAAGAATCTGCTTTTTCCTTCGGAAGCATTACCACGGCATATGCTTCACGGGCAATCGCATTCCTGAGGTTTCCTCCATCAAATATGCTAAGCTTCATCTGATGTTTGTCTTTGTTTGCCCAGAGAAAGCGGTTCAGGATTTTATTTGCATTTCCCCTGTTCTTATTAATGTCATCACCAGAGTGTCCGCCTGTAAGACCGGAAACCATAATTTTATATGATTTGAGACCGGCGGGAACAGTTTCTTTTTCATAAGGAAGCCAGCAAATTGTATCCTGGCCACCGGCACAACCTATAAAAAGCTGCCCTTCATCTTCTGAATCAAGGTTCAGTAAAATATTACTTTTCAGGAAATCGGGTTTCAGACCAAAAGCTCCTGTCAAACCGGTTTCTTCATCTATGGTAAATAAGCATTCCAGCGGACCATGGGAAATATCTTTTGAATCAAGCAATGCAAGCTCAACCGCTACTCCGATTCCGTCGTCACCACCAAGGGTAGTCCCGTTGGCTTTTACCCAACCGCCTTCTACATATGCTTCGATAGGATCATTCTCAAAATCATGAACTTTGTCACTGTTTTTCTCACAAACCATATCAATATGGCTCTGCAGAACAACGGACTTTTTATTCTCCATACCGGGAGTGGCTGGCTTTCTTATCAGAATATTGCCTATCTCATCTTTAACTGCTTCCAGGTTCCGTTCTTTGGCGAAAGCCAAAAGATAATTTATAACTTTTTCTTCCTTTTTCGATGGGCGTGGAATGGAAAGTATCTCTCTGAAAAAAGTCCAAACCTTTGCAGGTTCTAGTCTTGTCAAATCTTCGTTCATAATTTTATTTTATATCGACAAAAATAACAAGAACCTTTAAATTCCAAAAACAATAAGTAGTAATTAAGAGTTTTACCTAACAAAGAAAAAAGAAGAGTTGTCTGTATTCTAAAATCTGACAGCGTGTAAGGAGTTTAGAAAGACCATTTTAATCGCATATAATACATCTGGCCATAGCTGCCATATTCGGTAGCCTGTTTCCCTAAAAATAGTTGTCCCATCACGAAAAGTCCGAGGTTTTCAGTAAGACTGAAATCCAATGAAGGCCCCAGAAAAGCGGAGTTATCATAAGGGTTCATAATAGAAGAGACATCTACTTTTATCAATGGAGTAACAGGGTAGGATGCTTCTGCAAACCAGTTCAGGCGCGATAGCGTGAGTGTTTTGGGTGAAAGATTGGCCAGCTGTAAGAAATTATTAAAGCCTGCTGGTCCGGTGGTTCCTGAGCTGTTATAGATAACGGATGCATTCAGAAATAAGCTGTTTTTCATAGTGTAATTTCCACCCATAGAAATCACCCATTGACCGGTAGCCCTGCTGAAAGTTTTCAGATTTCTGAAATAGCTTGCTTCTCCGGTAAAGCCTGCTCCTTTAATTTGTCCTGCCCAGCCCATACCGGCTACAAAATCTTCATCCATCACACCCCCCAAAACCTGGACATCATAATTTTTCAGGTTAAATTTATACATGGCAGCGGCAGTAAGCTGGTGTTTGTAATTCAGTTTGGCGGCAACCTGCAATGATGACAAGGCCCCCGTGTAGTATTGTGCTAAAACGGCATCACTTCCCGGACGCTCTACATAATCAAAATCAAAATAATTGTATGTATTGAAGATGTCATTGGGATTCCAAACTGTATTGATTCCCCAGTTGATCCGTTGTCTTCCGACAGTGACCTCAAGTTTGTTGAAGCTGAGTTTAAAATTCAAGCGGTCGAAATTCGAATAAAAAACATAGGAAGAATCGTGTGCCAGATTAAAAGTCAAATCCATAAATCCGTTGTCTTCTGTAAGGTAATTGGCATACAACGGGGAGAAATGAGTTATCATAGAGCCAAAATTGAAATTGTTTCGCATCCCAACCTGAAAATTAAAATGGTTGTCAGGAAACCAGTTAAAATCAAGGCGGTTGTAAACTCCCGATACTTCCATCCAGGAAAGATGTTCAGGCGGAGCCCAGGTTGTGTTGTTGTATTCTATAAAGCCTTTAAAAGAGACTTTGGAGTCGCTTTGGGCTGTTGCCTGACCTATCATAGAAAGAAACAGAGATAGGATAATCGCAAATTTCAATTTCTTAAACATCTGTTCTTGTTTGGTAACTTGAATTTAGCGTTCGAACGTTTCATCTTTAACGGCTTTTCCGTCCTCAATGGTAATAATTCTGCGTGCTTTGTCCATCACCCTTTGGTCGTGTGTGGCAAAAACGAAAGTCGTCTGGAATTTCTCATTCATTTTTTTCATCAGCGTCAGCAACTCTTCTGTCGATTTGGAATCGAGGTTGGCCGTTGGTTCGTCGGCAATGATGTACTTTGGCTGTGATACCAAGGCTCTTGCCACGGCAACTCTTTGCTGCTGTCCGCCCGAAAGTTGTCCCGGTTTGTGATCGCGTTTGTCAGCAATGTCCACGGTTTTCAGAATCTCCATGGCTCTCTTCTCACGCTCTTTTTTTGAAACACCTTGTAATTCAAGAATAAATTCAGTGTTTTCCAATGCCGTAAGTACCGGAATCAGATTATAAGCCTGAAATACAAATCCGATATTATGAAGTCTGAAGTCAATCAACTGACGAGAGCTGAGAGTTTTCAAATTAGTCCCCTCAATAAAAATATCACCTTCTGTTGGTAAATCAAGTCCGCCGATGATGTTTAAAAGTGTTGTTTTACCCGAACCCGAAGGGCCTACAATGGCTGTAAATTCTCCTTTTTCAATTTCCAGATCAACGCCGTTAAGTGCATGTACCGGAACATGTGTTTCGTTATAAACTTTATAAATGTTTTTAGCTTGTATGATACTCATGGGTTTATTTATTAAAGGGTAATTAAATATTTTCTCTTATCGCCGTTGCAGGCTGTAATTTTAAAGCTTTCAAAGCCGGTGAAATACTTGATATGATGGCTATGATTACCACCAGTATCAGACTGATGAAATAAAACTCGTTGCTGACTCTGAAGAAAATTCTGGCACTGTAGCCGAATGAATTTAATCCGCTTGCTGCGTTGGTCAGGTCAAACCCATAGATAGCGTAATGATGAACAACAAGCACGCTGACTCCTAATCCGATGAAAGCCCCAATAATAGACAGGAAAATGGTTTCCAGCAGAATCAGATTGAAAATCTTTCTTTTGTTCATCCCCAGTGCCATCAGCATTCCGATTTCACGGGTTCGTTCCATAACGGCCATCAGCATGGTATTAATAATAGCAAAGGCCAGTGCCGCCATAATAATGATGAGGAACAAATAGGAAAAGTAATCCATCATCTCTACCATAGATTTCAGTAATGGCTGAATCTGATCCCAGCTTTGGATGATGATCTTATCGGAATGAATGTCCCCGACCATCATCTTATCCAGTTTGTTGACAACCATCGGTGTATCCATATTTGAGTTTAACCTGATGGCGATTTCATTACCCACATTGTTTGGATATCCGATTAGTTTTGCCAAATCACTTTTCTTCACAAAAACATTGGATTCGTCAAACTGGTCGTTAGCAGTTTTGAAAATTCCTTCAATCTGAAACGCTCCGCTTGTTATGGTACCGCTTGAATCTGACAGTGTGATAATGATTTTATCTCCAAGTCCCAGATCAAGTTTGTGTGCTAATTTCTGACCAACTACGGCAGGAAATCTTGCGTTTTGGGTCAGGTAAGTTCCTTCAATGACATTCTGGTTGATATCGCTTACTTTAAGTTCAGACGCAACATTAACCCCGCGGATTGTAATTCCGGCACCAGCATTGGCTGATGCGGCCATTCCTGTGACTTTTAAGCGAAGGCTGACACCCTTTACCTGCGGAATTTGTTCTATCTCGCTGACTTTTTGTGCGGCCCCCGGAACCATATATTGTGCTTCATCATTTAAAAGGAACTTGGGGTTATGAATTTGAATATTGGAAACTTCATTTGCGATGGCCGCATCTTCGCGCTGATCTACCATTCCCGACATAAAGCCTACGGAAGTAATCGCTCCGATAATTCCAACGGCAATGGAGATAAAGATTACGCTGCTGCGTAGTTTATTTCTCCATAAGTTTCTCCATGCAATAGCAAGTAACATAATTCTTAGTTTAGTGCCTGAAGGCGTTTAATACATTAAATTTCAATACATATATTACCGGATATAGAGCCGATAGAAATGAAAGGATCAAAATAATCGAAGTCTGACTGATAAAAAGATACGGGCTGACCGAAAAGGGCATAACGGGTTCGATGTTATACTGGAGATACATCTCAGCAAGATTGCCGGTTACCGGTATGGGATGATAATGCATGTAAAACAATATCGGTGAAGCAACTGCCAATGAGGTTACCACACCGATAATGGACACCATAAAAGTTTCAAGAATACTCATCCATACCAGCCTTCCACGATTCATTCCGATCGAAACCATCACGGCATATTGTTTTCGTTTTTCCATGGTCATCATCAGGATTGTACTGAAAATTCCAAAGGCTGCTACCACATATAAAATAAGAACAAAAACCTGAGTGCCTGCTTTGCTTGTGGCAACAGTTTCCAGTAAATTTGACAAAATGGTCTGCCAGGGAATTATTTCATAATCTTTTCCAAGATCCTTTCCGACTTGCTTTTGAACTGCTTTTAACTGTGATGTTTTTTTAAGGTAAATTGAAAATCCGGTGAGCAGCCCTTTCTGATATGGATATACAAAACTCTGAGCATCCTGCATATTCATATATAAAAGGCTACTATTCATTTGCAACGAAGGCAGGTGAAAAATTCCCGCAACTTTGTATATTCCGTAAGCCGTAATTCCGCGATATCCTTGTCCCAACAAAACAATGCTGTCTCCGACATTAATTTTAAGAAATTCGGCCATATTATCTCCAATGAGAACTTCATCTCCCTTTTCAAGGTAATGGCCTTTGATAATCTTTTTCGAAAGGCCGGATTGAATATCCTCAAGTTTTGGATCTATACCCGAGACCATGATTCCTTTGGTCTGTTTACCATAAGAAGCAAGAGAGAAGGTTTCAAGATGAGGAACGACTCTTTTGATTTCAGGTATCTTTTTAAAAGTCACGTCAACATTTTTGTTATCAAAAAAAGCATGATCAATGCTCTTGTTTTCAAAGTATCCTGCGCTGTGTACCTGCAAATCTCCCACTTGATTTACGCCAGCGCTGACCATCTGTTCCAGTGACCCATATTTCATGGATAACATAAGGAGCGACAGCACAAGTGCCATAAACACAGCAGCTGCGCCTATTACGGTTCTGCGGCCGTTTCTCCATAAATTTCTCCATGCGATAGCGAGTAACATCTTTTTCTTTTTTTAGTGTCTGAAAGCGTTCAAAACATTAAATCTTGACAGATAAATTATCGGATATAAAGCTGAAAGCAAGGACAACCCAAGCACAATAAAAGTCTGGCTCAGGAAAACATGTGCTTTAATAGAGAACGGCAAAATAGGTTCGATGTTAAACTCAAGGTACATTTTGGCCATATCGCCTGTCATGGGAATAGGATTGTAATGCAGGTAAAACAGAATTGGTGTGGCAATAATCAGCCCTGCTAAAATCCCTAAGAAAGCGACAATGAAAGTTTCAACTACACTGACAGCTATCAGTTTGCTGCGTTGCATTCCTACTGAGATCATCACGGCATACTGTTTCCGTTTTTCCATTGTCATCATCAAAATAGTGCTGAAAATTCCGAAAGCAGCTATCACGTAAAGTATAAGCAACATAATCTGTCCCGAAACATTATCCACTTTAATGGTCTGTAAAATATCCGAGAGCATGGTTTGCCATGGAATTACCTCATATTTTTTCCCAAGTTTCTCCTCCAGTGCCTTTTTCACGTTGTCAATATCTGACTGACTTTTCAGGAAAACTGAAACATCAGTAAGCAGGCCTGCCTGATAAGGATAAACAAAGTTCTGGGCATCGGTCAGACTCATATATAAAAGACTAGTGTTCATCTGCAGAGATGGGAGATGAAAAATTCCAGCCACTTTATAAATTCCGTAAGCAGTAAGACCACGATATCCCTGTCCCAGCAACACCAGGCTGTCGCCGATGTCAATTTTCAGAAATTTAGCCATTTGGTCACCGATGAGCACTTCATCTGGCTTTGTCAGATATTTGCCTTTGATGATTTTTTCCGCAAGGTTGGTTTGTCGGTTTTGCAGTGAAGGATCAATTCCTGAAACCAGAATTCCTTTGGTTTGTTTGCCGTAGGATGCCAACGAAAATGTCTCAAGTCCGGGAAGCACATTTTTTATTCCGGGGACATCTTTAAAAGTTTCATCCATGTTTTTCGACTCGAAAAAAGCACGGTCGAGACTCTGATTTTCCCAGTAACCGGAATCGTGAACCTGCAAATCACCTACCTGATTAACACCGGCCTGAATCATCTGCTCATAGGACCCAAACTGCATGGAACGCATAAACAAAGCAAGTGTAAGTGAGAGTACAACAGAAGCAGCTGTTAAAAGCGTCCGACGACGGTTCCTCCACAGACTTCTCCAGGCTATCTTAAAGATTGATTTCATTTTTATTTGGTATGAACCTCTCTGGGTCTTATGTTTTTAATTTTTTGAATAGAAAAGAATGGCAGATCGATACCTTTTACATCAAATTCCTGGTAAAGAATATGGATTACTGTTTTGTCTCCCGGTTTGGTGTTGGACGTCATTTCCAGCAGCGTCGGCAACAATCTTCCTCCCATTACTTTCAAATCGGAAGCCGTCTCTGTTTTTACAAGCTTGGCATGGGTATCATAAAACTCCGCTTTCAGCATGTTGTAGTTCTTTTTTGCGATCCACATTTTGATGGAGCCCCAAACTACAGCAGCATCGGGCAGGGGAGTCAGATTCACTTCATAGCAATCATAACCGTCAATGGTTGCACTGCCATTGTATTTGTGTGTATAATCTTCAACAATGCTGTTTTGTTTCATCAAATCATTATTAGTAAAATCAGAACCCATCCACGATTGCATCATCATGCTGGGGGGGATTTTGATTACCCTGTTAATGGCGGGTATGAAGTTCCACATGTCTTTATCATATTTCAGGAAAACTTCTCCTTTGTCACGTGCCGGTTGTGTGATGAGCGCTATATAATATTGATCGCCCAGCGACCATGCCTGCATTTCGATGCTGCGCTGCCAGGTAGGCCGGACGATTTCCATGGTCATGATACTAAAACTGCTTTTTCCCAAAAACAGATTGTAAGATTTATTGACCAGCTCTTTAGCGGTCATGGTCTGGGCCTGTAGCGGAACTGACATCAAAAGAGACGCTACTAACAGAAGACCCCAGATTTTAAATGAACGTGTTTTCATATGCATCAAATCAATTTTTCTATGATTATTTCTCTGATTTCTTTAAACGGATAATTTTCAGGATCATACAGGCTGTCTAAACCGATCCCATCAAAGATGGCACCCAGGAGATACGCGTAGGCCAATGGATTTTTAGCTCCTTTTTCTTCATAATATTGGGCTATGGCCATGAAATAGGTCCCCATGAGTTTAAAAATCTCATCTTTTACCAGTTCGATCACGGCCGGTTGCGCAATCACGGCAATGTAAAGTTTCCAGTAAGCGCTATTATTTTGGATCAAATTAAGATTCTTATCCAACATGTCAATCATGAGTTCCCGAGTCATCTTCTGTGAAAGATCGAAATCCATTTCTTTCATGACTTCCTGGATTCCCTCCATCACGATTTCCCTTACCAGTGCTTCTTTGTTTTCAAAATAATTATAAACAAGACCTTTTGAAACTTCGGCTTTTTTTGCAATGCTACTGATGGATGTTCCGGCAAAGCCATTGCTGGCAAACAATTCCATGGCAGCATTTACCAAAGTCTCTTTGCGACTCAGCCTCATTTCTTCAAATTGTTTACTTGATCTTGGTGCCATAATATTTTTTGACTGAACGGTCGGTCAAAAATAAATCAAAATTTTCGTTTGTCAAGAAAAAATGAAAAACTTAATATTAAAATAAAAAGGATGTGGTATATAATGATTTAATAACCAACAGATTTGTCATCTCCACGATAATCTGCACCCCCTTCCAGTTTTCCGTCTGGCATAATTAAAATCGCATCTACTTTCCCAATCACCGGCGCGTTGGTTGTATCGATGGTATATCCCAATTTGTGCAATGAATCCTGCAATGACAAGCTAAATCTGCCTGGTTCCATCTGGATATCATCAGGTAACCATTGCATATGAAATCGGGGAGCGTCCACTGCCTGCTGCATAGTCATGTTGAATTCGTAAACATTAAGGAAAGTCTGAACGACCGAGGTAATAATGGTTGAACCACCAGGAGATCCCAAAACCATGTAAAGTTTTCCTTTTCTGTCGATAATAGTTGGTGACATGGAACTCAGCATTCTTTTTCCCGGCTGAATTGAGTTTGCTTCACCTCCAATCAATCCAAACTGGTTGGGTGTACCTGGTTTTGAGCTAAAATCGTCCATTTCATTGTTCAGGAAAAAGCCGCCTTCTGGAACGTAAAGTTTTGAACCATAGGCTCCGTTGAGAGTTGTAGTTACAGAAACTGCATTTCCAAATTTGTCTACAATTGAGAAATGGGTTGTTTCCATACTTTCATGAAAGCCATTGATATCTCCATGAGCAATTTCAGAAGATGGCGTAGCATGTTTCCACGAAAAGTTGGCCATCCTCCTTCTTGCATAAGCGGGGGAGATCAGTGTGTCTATCGGCATTTTTACATAATCAGCGTCACCCAGAAAGTAGTCCCTGTCAGCGAAAGCTCTGCGTTCAGCTTCCGTGAGCAATTGGATATATTTGGTTGTGTTGTGGCCATTTGTGGCAACAGGAAAGGGTTCAATTGCATTTAATATTTCTGCGATGCAAACTCCGCCACTGGAGGGAGGCGGCATCGAAATAATTCTGGCATCTTTATAATCGAATACAATAGCTTTTCTCCATTTGGCCTGATATTGAGCCAAATCTTTTTTGGTAATGATGCCTCCGTGTTTTTTCAGATAGGAAACAAGCATATCAGCCGTTTCCCCTTCATAGAATTCTTTTCTTCCGTTGTCTCTGATTCTTTCCAGCGTTTTTGCCAGTTGTGGATATTTTATGGTGTCTCCGGCTTTCCAGTCTTTGTCAAGAGGAATGGTCAGCCCATTTTCCATGGCAAAATATTTCCTGTAATGATTAATTCTTTCTGCTTGTTTTTTTGTGACCACAACTCCTTTTTTTGCCAGGTCAATGGCCGGTTGAATGAGGCTGTCGAAAGGCAGGGTTCCAAACTTTTTGTAAACCTGAAACAATCCGTCGATGGTTCCGGGAACCCCAACAGAAAGTCCTCCAAGGGTACTGGCACCTTTGATTACATTACCGTGTGAATCAAGATACATATTTCGCGATGCTGCCAATGGCGCTTTTTCCCTGAAATCTAAAGTTCCTGTTTTCCCATCCCGGGTTTGGTATACCATAAATCCTCCACCGGCAATATTTCCTGCAAAAGGATAAGAAACAGCCAGAGCAAAACTGGTAGCAATCATGGCATCAAAAGCATTTCCGCCTTCTTTCAGAATTTTGATCCCGATTTTTGATGCTTCGGTGCGAGCACAAACTACCATGGCACTGTCAGTAATGACTTCGCGGGAGACCATATGGTTCTTTTTTGCTGTTGGAGGATTACATTGTGCAAGTATCAGAATGGCGAGAATCCCGAGGGTAAATCTTTTCATGGGCTGTAATTTTATTTGCAAAGTTTGCATGAAACTGTTCTCCTGTCAAATATAAAATTTAAAAATTAACCCATTGGTTTTTAGCTAAAAAATAAGGGATCATGAAAACTCATGATCCCTTATCATTTTCTTGCTTTTGTCTTTTTATCCTTTGTGACGAACGTCTTTCCCTTCAAGGGCAAAAATGGAAGCTTCTCCAATGTGAGTAGCATGGTCTGCTATACGCTCAATGCTTGAAATAATGCTTTTAATGCTGGAATAATCTACTATAATCTTTTGAACTTCCTGAAGGACTTCCTCTGCCAATATTGAATTACGGGCAATGTGCTTGTTTAGTACGTTTACAGCATCGTCATTGTTAATAGCCCATTCAGCATCTTCCTTCTTGCCGTCAATAAATGAAAAAGTTGCTTTGTGAAGCATCTCTGTAGCAATATCTACCATCTTGTTGATGTCTTCAAGGTTCATTTTCAGTAATCGGGTATCCTCCATCTTTTTTAACGTGGACATTGTTTTAATAACCAGATCCCCGATACGCTCAAGGTTGGTGATCATTCTGAAACAAGCCATGATGTTCCGCAGTTCGGATGCCATAGGGCTATACAAAACAATGCTGTTGGTGATCCTTTCACTGATTTTCAATTCGAACCAATCCAGCTTCTTCTCGTTCTTTTTCATCTGCTGGAGAGTTTCAGCCGGAATTCCCTCAATTTTTGTATTGATGATTTTTTTCAGGAGGTCCAGTTGTTTCAAGGTGAGATTTGATGCCTTTTCAAACTCATTCAGTATTTTCCGAATTGCTCTATCTTTTGCAATACTCATATTCTAATTTTTTTTAAAGATACAAATTAACCAAACTTACCCATCAGGTATTCTTCAGTCCTTTTATCGGAAGGATTGGTAAACATATCCTTTGTCTTACCATATTCCACGAGCTCTCCCAGGTACATAAACATGGAATAGTCAGAGATACGGGCAGCCTGTGCCATGTTGTGCGTTACAAGTACGATACTGTAGTTTTTCTTCAACTTGATCAGCAGGTCCTCGATTTTCGAAGTGGCTACGGGGTCCAGAGCCGAGGTGGGCTCATCGAGAAGGATCACATCGGGCTGAAAAGCCAGGGCACGTGCAATGCACAGCCGCTGTTGCTGACCTCCCGAAAGGAAGTTCCCGCGTTTGTGAAGTGCATCTTTTACCTCATTCCAAAGCGCTACGTCTTTTAAAGACTTTTCGACGATTTCATCCCGTTGATTTTTCTTTTGTTTAATGCCGTTGAGTTTGTAACCTGCAACCACATTTTCGTAAATGCTCATGCTGGGGAAAGGGTTCGGGCTTTGAAAAACCATCCCGATCTTCCTTCTCAACTCGATGTTCGATAGCTTTGAAATGTCCACATCGTTGAGGAAAATTTTCCCCTGCGTCACGATATTGGGATAAAGCTCATGCATCCGGTTCAGTGCACGCAGCAAACTGCTCTTGCCGCAACCCGAAGGCCCCATAATAGCCGTGATCTGGTCTTTTTTTATGTCGGCACTGACGTTGGCAACTGCGTACTTTCCCTTATCATTCTTGTCATAGGATACATGTAAATTCTGGATCCTGAGGACGGGTTTTTTTATTTCTGTAACTGGATTGACCATATTCAATTATTTCCTTTTTGAAGCGATTCGTTTTGATATCAAATTTAGTGCCAGAACCATGGCTACCAGTGATAATGATGAACTCCAGATGAGGTTGACCAGGTTCGGGTCGTTATAAAAATTCCAGATCAGCAGTGGGATGGCACTGGCAGGTTTGGTGATGTCGAAGCTAACATACTGGCTTCCCAGAGCTGTCAGCATCAAGGGTGCTGTTTCGCCGATCACCCGGGAGAGTGCCAGCAGAATTCCAGTCATGAGCCCGCTGAGACCTGTAGGCATCATCACTTTCAATATGATTTTGTGATAGGGAACGCCGAGCGCAACACCGGCTTCCTTGATGGTATTGGGGATCATTTTGAAGGTTTCTTCCGTAGGTCGGATGATCAGCGGCAGCATCATGATAGCCAGAGAAACCGCTCCGGCCAGTGCCGAAAATCCGTGGGTGATGTACTTGACGACCCATAAGTAAGCGATCAGACCCAGCACGATGGAAGGGGCTCCCTGCAGTATGTCGGTGATATCCCGGATAAAATTGGCATAGCGTTTATTTCCGTTTTCGTACAGAAAAATCCCGATCATAATTCCTAACGGGATTGCAATAATACTTGCCATTCCCACCATCATAAAGGTTCCCGTTATTCCATTCAGGATTCCTCCGGGGATCAGTTTCCCCTGGCTGATTGCCTGCATGGCGTCCCACGAATCGGGTGCAATCTGGGTAAAAAAATGCAGGTTGATTTGCCTGTATCCTTTTTCAACCAGGTTGAGAATAATCAAGATAATAGGGGTGATGGTAATCAGTGAAAACAGAATAACCAGACCGTGAAAGATCCCGTTGGATGCTTTTCTACGAGCATCTTTGCTTTTTGAAGATAATTTATCTACTATAACTTTTTGATCTTCCATAGTGCTATGCTAATTTCTTGATGATAAACTTACCGGCAGCATTGATCAGGCCCGTGATGACAAACAACAGCAGACCGATGGCAATCAAAGCACTTAATTTAGAACCTTCGGCTTCGCCGAACTGGTTGGCAATAACGCTGGCCATGGTATTCCCGATACCGAAAATACTCTTCGGTATATGGTTATCGTTCCCAATCAGCATGGTGACGGCCATGGTTTCACCCAATGCACGCCCCAGCGCTAAAATGTAGCTGGCGATGATGCCCGACCGGGCAGCCGGCACCGTAACATTCCAGATCACCTCCATCCGGGTAGCGCCCAACGAGTAGGCGGCTTCCTTCAGATGGTTCGGGACCAGAGAAATGATTTCTGTGCTGATGGATGTTGCGTAAGGAATAATCATAATGGCCAAAATAATACTGGCGGTAAAAACTCCGAATCCCTGAGCGTTCAGCCCCAGCTTCACGATCATCGGACGCAGATAATAAAACCCCCACAAACCATAAACTATGGAAGGAATGCCCGCCAGCAAATCCACCATAGTTCCGATAATTTTGGCAAAAAATGTTCCTTTGTAAAACTCCCCGATAAATAAAGAGGCCGAAAAAGCCAGGGGGAGACAAATGATTAATGCGAGAACCGACGTAATGATGGTTCCCGCAATAAACGGTAGCGCTCCATATTGTTCCCTGCCCGCAGTAGGATTCCATTTGTTTGACCAAATAAACTGAATCCCAAATTTCTCGAAAACCGGTATGGACCCACTTGCGAGTGTGAGTACCATCCCGGCTGCGAGCAAGATTAAGATGATGGATGCTACAAATAGTAGGTTTTTAGTTACTTTTTCGCTGTTCATCTAAATCTTGCATATATATCATCTTATTGTAAAATAGGTTTACCGTTATAAGTGATAGACTTCAAAATAGCTTCATCAATATTAACAACCTTTTCCGGCAACGGAGCATAATTCAACTCTTCTGCAACTTTTTGTGCCGTGGGTTGCAACAACCATTGGATAAACTTAACAGTAGCCTGGGCTTGTGCCAGTGAACGGCCGTTGTAAGCTTGTTCTTTGTAAAGAATGATCCAGGTGAATCCGCTGATAGGATAAGCCTCAGGATCGGATGAATTGGTTTCAACAATACGGGTATCAGCAGGCATTTCCCCTTTACCGGCAGCGCTAACAGCAGCGATGGTAGGAGCGATGTAGTTTCCGGCGGCATTTTTCAACAGAGCGAAGGAGATTTTCTGAGCAGCTGCATAGTCAGAACCGATGTATCCGATAGCACCCACTGTGGAGCTAATGGTTCCGGCAACACCTGGGTTTCCTTTACCGCCCATACCTACTGGCCAGTTCACTGAGGTTCCGAAACCTACTTTGTCTGCCCATTCTTTGCTGATCTTGGACATGTAGTTGGTGAAGATAAAAGAGGTACCGCTTCCGTCTGAACGGTGAACAACTGTCATAGCCAGCTTGGGGAATTTCACACCTGGGTTGATTTTTTTCAGTCTTGCATCATCCCAGTTGGTGATTTTGCCGAGGAAAATGTCGGCCAATACTTCAGGAGTTAACTTGATGGAGGTAATACCGGGTACATTGAAAGCAATGTCAACAGCACCACTACATGTTGCAATGTGAACAACGGGAGCAGGCATTTGAGCTTCCTGAGCATCGCTTAAGAAAGCGTCGCTTCCGCAGAAGTCGACAACTTTGTCATGCAAGCTGCGGATTCCGGCACCTGAACCAGTCATACCGTAAGAAAGAGTAACCCCAGTCAGGTTGACATATTGTTTAGATGCGGTTTTGTAGAAAGGTCCTGCGAAAGTAGAACCGGCAGCTGAGAGGCTTATTGATGAGCTGGGAGCAGACTTGGTTTCACTGGAGCTGCTTGAGCTTGTACTTTTAGTGCCGTTGTTGCAGGACATTAATCCTACTGCAATGGCCACAACAAATAATAACTTTTTCATTTTCTTTTAATTTAGTGTTTGTTTTCTTATGTCTTTAAAATTTATATTCCATACTTAAATAGGCAGCTGTTAAAGAATGCTCGCCTGAGTCTTTGGGTGACCAGATCTGCAGGTTGGGAGATACCCTGATTCCTTTAATAGGATCAAGCTCCACACCGGCGATCACGTAAGAACCATCTTTTTTGTAATTCCAAGGATTGGTTTGTCCTGCCATGGTGGATGAGGTGACATTGTCGTAACGGCCAAAGATCTTCACGCTCTTGTTGAAACGATAGTTAGCAAAAAATGAGACGCCTGAATAATCTTTACCGGAAACCATGCTGTGGTTAACCTGTTTGTCGAATTCAGCAGCGATGTTCAAACCACCTGTGTTATAGTCGGCGAACAAAGAAACTGTCTGTTGTGAAGCAGTTTTGCTCATGACATCGTAATAACCTCTGATGTTGAGGCCTTTTACTGGTGTTAAAGTTACGCCAAAAGCATATTTAAAAGTACTGTCGGCCTGAAGTTTTTTGTATCCTTCACCGTTGAACATAGAAATGTCTGCGCTGATAAAGGGAGCAAATTTGTATGATAACAAAACTCCGAGGTCAGCACTGGGGTTGAACCCGTTGTTATCCTGTAATGTTTTGAACAGGTAACGGTTTTGCCAGTCATGTTCAATCATACCAAAAGCAGAAGTACCAATAAGACCGAACTGAGCTTTAAATCCGTCTCTGTTATAAGTAACTTCAGCGGCTTTCAAATAAGCAGTCATTTGCAGACCGCCTACTCCCGGATTACCAACATCCAGTTTCACCTGACCTGAAAAGTAGGGAGAAAATTTATAGCCATAACCGAAATAAGCTCTGCCTATTTGGAACTGGCTGGCGGAACCACCATTGGAAAAGTCGGTGTGAAAATCAGTGTAGATATCCACGATAGGAGCCCCTGATGGTTTAAAGTCGTTGCTGGTTTTGACACTTTGCCCAAACATTGTTGCGACCAGAAACAGTAACATAAAGGTGATAGAAATTTTTTTCATCTTGTATTTTGTTAGACGTTTGATTTAATTTGTAATAACAAATCAGTCGACTTTACATGGATCCGTTGTAAGTGCCTTTTATTATCGAACGCAAAAGAACAGCAACATTTCGATTTTCAGGTTAACTTAATATTAAGTTTAAGTTATCGAATTGTTAACGCTGTTTATAACTTCGCACGTTGTTAATAATTGTCTTACCAGTGATTTACAAAGATCACAATGAAGAAAAAAGTGAATAGAATTACCCGCTTTTTCTGACTTTTGTTAAGTTTTGAGAAGCCTTTTTCAGGTAAAAATCAGGACGAATTTTGTCCGGAAATAAGCGATATTTTGTGTTAATAACGGATGTTGATAAACCGGAAGGGTTTTTCATGAAAAAGGATGAATTAAGTAAAAAGCATCCGGAAGACGGGTGAGAGTCTTATCAATGAGTATTGATATTCTCACAATTTGATCTTGTAAATCTGCTTAAAATCCTGCCCGAATTAATGGGCGTTTTATCATAAGATTGATGCACACCGAAGAAAGCTCATAACGATACCGGTTAATATGCAAGATAGGTGACCTACTCTTTAATATCCAGTTTCTTCACAGCATTGGCCATATCTGGTACGGCGGCTTCATGGGCGACAATAAACCAGTGTCCTTTAATCTTCCGCAATACCACCAGGTTTAGGCCGAAGTCTTTGCGGTCGCCGTTGGTGGCATCGTAGCGGTCTATGACATAGGCAAAATCTCCGGAATGCTGCAGTTTTAATATCCGGATGGAGTCAATGTGATACCGGGCATCCACACCCCGCTGCACATAAGCCTGTATGGCAGCCCGCCCCTGGACAATGCCCGTAATAAAATGCTGTGTTAAATACCATGCATCGGGGGTGTAAAGCATGGCGACCTTCTCAGCATTGCCGTTGTTGTAACCGTTCTGCCATTGATGTATGATGGCGCTAATGGCCTGATAATCTTTGGAGACTTTCACTTTTGAAACAATCTGGGGTCTTTGCCGGGCAAACAGCATGGATGTCGAAAGGCCCAATAGGAGCAACAGATAAATTTTTTTCATGTGATTTTTCGTTAGGATTTTCAAATACTGCTATAAATGTAGCAAGAAAAATAAACAATATATGAGGGGAAATAAAAACTATTTTAAGCTCTGAGGATGGGAAGGTTAAAATAGTTTAGAACCTAATGGAGCACGCCCTGACGCAGAATAGTAACCGTACTGAATTTTTAAACTACCCGCCTGTAAATCCGGGGAGACAAATGTGCCAGTACTTCATAATTCAACTGGTCGCTGATGTCACTGAAAGCTGTGACTTTGATTTCCTGTTGGCCTTGTTTTCCTATGATTACCACATCGTCGCATATCTTGACACCTTCCAGATGAGTAATATCAGCGATAATCATGTTCATGTTTACCACACCGATTACGCGGCAGCGTTGCCCATGAATAAGTACCCGTCCTCGGTTGCTCAGTGAGCGGCTGAAACCGACAGAATAGCCCACCGGAATCAGGGCGGTACGCATGTCTGTTTGTGCCTGGTAGGTAATGCCATAACCGATAAATTCGCCCGTTTTTATCTCCTTTACAGCCATTACCTTGCTGTGCCAGCTCATAATGCGGTCAAGAGGGTCGGTTTTATCTGCTTTTGAGTTAATGTACTGGATAAAAGTTTCGGTGCTGGGCCAGAAACCGTACTGCATAATGCCGATACGTACCAGATCCATGCGGGTTTTAGGATATGCAAAGGCGCCTGCCGAATTAGCCACATGGCGGTAGGTAGGATAAATACCATGTTCTTCTAGTGTGGCCAGCATTTTGTGGAATTTTTTCAGTTGTTTTTGAATCCGAAGGTGGTTGGAAATACTTTCAGGTCCTGCCAGATGGGTGCAAAAGCCCCTGACTTCGAAATGCTCCCTGTTATTAATAATGGTTTCGATGGCCTGATTAAGTTCTTTTCCGTTCAGTCCTGAACGGTTCATTCCCGTTTCAACTTCAAGATGGATGCGGGCTTTCAGGTTTAGCGCTCTGGCAACTTTTAACGCCAGATTGAGTCGCTCGAGGCTGAACACTACGAATTCAAACCCCTTTTTCAGCACATTATCCATGCGGTCGTCGGGAATCCAACCCATGATCATGATGTTGCAGTCGCCTGTCAGGCTCTGACAGACGCGTTCCGCTTCTGTGAAGTCGAACACTGAAAAATGATCGATGCCATATTTCTCAAACAGGGGCACGATTTGTTCAATGCCATGTCCGTATGCATTGGCTTTTACCACAGAAGATATTTTTACCTGAGGCCCCAGTTTCTTTCTTAAAAACCGAATGTTATTTTCTACAGCTTTTTCACTTAGTATAATTTCTGAACTACGGTTCATGATTTTAGATTTAGTTTTTGATAAACAGAGTAAAACATTTGGATGCCAGTTTTCAGAATGCTGTCCGGGAAATTATAATCGGAGTTGTGTAATCTTGGATGGTGAACCCCGGCTCCCAGTCCAAAAAAGGCCCCTTTGTATTTTTCAGTGAAATAGGAAAAATCTTCAGACCAGCGGAATGGATTTTTGAGGTATTCGAAAGCCATTCCGTTTTCCTTTGCAGCCAGTTCCAACATGTGAACACACTCAGGATCATTGACCAGTGCGGGAAAGACCTCAGAGTACGAAATGTTGCAGGACAGTTTTTCTTCTTTGGCAATAGCACCAATGATGCATTCTGCTTCTTTGGTCACCAGATCCATGTCTTCCTTTTGGAAAGCGCGAAGGGTAATCATGATTTCAGCGTACCCGGGAGTTGTTCCGAAGGAGACTTCTCCCATTCTGATATGAATAATGGTGAGCATAGTGAGATAATGAAACAGAGACTGGTTGCTGATTAGTTCGTTCATGGCCTCGATGATACGAGCGATGGCTATAGCAGGACTAATTCCGTTCTCAGGTTCTGCGGCATGGGCTGTCTTCCCTGAAAGGGTGATGGTCATGCCTTTGGATGCAGCTGCAAAAGTGCCGTTGCGCAAAAGGATTTTGTTTTTTTCCACGCCCGGGATGTTGTGTAAAGCAAACACATAATCCGGGCTGATTTTGGCAAACTTTGGGTCTTCCAATACATCACGGGCACCTTGTTCCACTTCTTCAGCAGGCTGGAAAAGAAAAACAATTTTTCCTTTTTGAGGTGGGTTTTTGACAACTCTCTGTGCCAGCCCGACGAGTATGGCCATGTGTCCATCGTGGCCGCAGGAGTGCGCTACATGATTATTCCCGGAAGCATATTTGACTTTTGAAGTTTCCAGGATAGGTAGTGCGTCAAGTTCGGAGCGGAACATAGTAGTCGGTCCCGGGTATTGACTGTCGAAGATGAAAGCTTTTCCGTTTGAGGCCAGTGAAATTACTTCATCGGGATTCAAACGGTTCATAAATTGCTCTATCCTTTGGGATGTCCTTACTTCGTGGTTGGAGATTTCAGGATGCTGATGGAGCTCGTGGCGTAAATCGATAATGGCTTTGTCAGACATAGACGTTCAAATTTACGAAACATGACAATAATATACAAGTCAGTGACCAATATCAAGTTTATTATGTTAAAAAAGTGGAAAAGCTTTTTCTAACGTAGAATGAAAAACCGTTACCCCGGATATCCCGGAAAAAAACAGGCGTTGATAATTACTCAGGATTTTTCCGAGATCCATTTCATAGCATTATCCATGTCGCTGAAAGCAGAGACGTGCATTCCTTTCATCCCTGATAATTTACCCATCAGTTCGGCCATTGCCATCAGGAAACCGGTAGCGACGATGGCAATTTTTTTTCGAAAATGGTCTTTCATGTGAACCAGATTGTTTTTTATCCCAAAGAATTCTTTATAGTTTGGATGATAACTGATCTCTCTCAGGTCTACTATAATATTATAATCAGAACTGAATTCAGGCATATTTGCCAGGGTGTGCATGGCTTCAACGGAAGAGTCGAATGATATTGCGCCTTTCCCGGTCACGATGCAAAGCTTGTCGGCTTCTCTGATTTCATATGTGAATGTCCCGTCCATATTATTGTTGAAATGCTTGCTTTTTAGTCGCATTTGTCTGTACAAAGATACATCGGAGTTTCCCGGTCTGTACATTAATTTTATTCTATTTTATGTATTTAGTGAAACTTTTTATTTCTTAAAAATAATGAAACCGGAAATAGGGAAATCCCTAAACTGGAAGGGATTTCCCTTTCATGATACCTCTTCTTAAGTTGAGAGTCTTTATATCTCAAATTAAACTTCCTGAACTGAAGTCTTAGAATTTTACATCCTGAATGCTTTGGTCGCGGTCAAAGACTTTCTGTGCGAAAGAGCAGACGGGGACTATCTTAATGTGTTTTTCGCGAGCAAACTCAACGATTTTCATCACCAGCAACTTGCCGTAGCCTTTGCCGCCGAACTGTTCTTCAACTCCTGTGTGGTCGACGATGATCTTTCCTTCTCCTGACCAGGCATAGGTGATTTCACCGGCAAATACTTCGTCATCGTAAAGGACAAAACGTCCTTTTTTTCTGTTATCTTGCTGTTCGAACTTTTTCATAACAAACAGTTTTTAATTAAAGTACTGTCGGGTTAACCTCGAAGGGGCTTTGTTGCTAGCAAATATATCGAAAAATAACTGAATTGTGCCCGTTGCTGCTTTAGTGTTAGTAAAGGATAATTCACCACAAATGGCAACTTCGTCCTGCAGTCATCCGGCTTCGGTTTATATTATCCTGTAATTCCTGTATCCCAGTTTGATTCCCAGATACTTTTTTAAAAAGTGTTTCAGACGGTCTTTGGTGGTGGTGCGGTTGAAGGAAATATCGAAATCGAATTTCCAGTTTTTGGTGGCGATGCGTTGCTGCATGACCTTGGGGTGGGTGCCTTCGAATCTCTTCAGCCTGCTGATGTGTTTTTCGTATTCGAAGGATTTGATCTTGGGTACGTTTTCTTCCACCCATTCGTCGGTATGCCAGAGTTTCTGGAAGCTTTCCTGTTTACGTTGCATGGCTTCGGGAGGTTTTACCCAGCCGTAATGGTATACATAAGCGTCGATGGGTTTTACTTTCAGCTTCTGATCGTTGCCGATGCGGAAACCCTGGGCATCGCGGTAGGAATAAATGGACGGGTTGTTTCTCACCACGCGGATTTCGTAGGGATACCACTTCAACGAACTGCCTACAAAGTCGTAGGAACCGTAAAAATGGAGGTAATGAAACAGCAGGCCGTCCACCGCTTTGTTGTTGAGGTATTTTTCCATGGCTTCGCGGATAACGGGGTGGTATTTTTCGTGAACCACTTCGTCGCCCTGGATGTAGAAAGCCCAGTCGCTGTCTTTGGCAATGGCGGCAAAAGCTTTGTCGGTTTCCACGGCCAGCACGCGCCCGCCTTCACGCAGACTGTCGTCCCACAATGTTTCGATGATTCTGATTTTCGGGTCACCGATGCTTCGAATGAGTTCCCGGGTTTTATCGTCCGAGTTTCCTACGGCTACTACTACTTCGTCGCACAGGGGCAGAATGGAGCGGATGGCTTCTGTGATGGGGTAGTCGTAGAGGACTGCGTTTCTGATAAAGGTGAATCCGCTTACTTTCATGTTTGCAAAGCTAAGAAAATGAAAAATGGAAAGTGAAAAATAAATAGAAACGTTTTGCGTGTTGATTTCTTTGCAGCGTCCAAAGAAACGAACCAAAGAAAGGACGCCAAAACCAAAGCGTCTTCGCGCTCTGAACAAATGCAACGATTCGGGCAAAGGGGGCTGAGAAAACGCCGCTCACCGTGCCGGTTTTTGTTTTTCTCAGAACGCCAGAAGGCGCCTTTGCTCTGCCTCATAAACATTTGTTCATTCACGCCTGCTCTGCTATGATCAGTATTGTAAAAATGATTAAGTTGGATGGTGGCTCAAGCGGACGCTTGCATTAGGTGAGTCCGTAAAGGTCATAAAGCACTTAAAGTTGATAGATCATGATCTATCAACTTTAAGCAAATACCCATTCAAAGCATCATAACGGTATGTCTCAGTTGTGCATTTGTCGAAGGCGGGACTTTTTTCTTAAGCCTAACCCTCGTTACACTTGTCTGTCGTTGCATGAAACGAGTGCTTGATTGGACAGGATGATTGATTAACCACAGAAACCCTTATTTCTTTGAGCTTTTATTTCGGGGAGGTTATAATTTGATTGATATTCCAAACTTCCCACCCGAAAAAGCATTTCCGCCACCAAATTCGAGATTTAAACCAAGCTTGTCACTTAAATAATATCTACCCCCAATTTGTGCCCCAATACCTAAACCGGAACTGTGGCTGCCTGTATAATTAGAAGGGGAAGTCCAAACATAGAATCCTAAATTTAGACCGGCATAAAAATCCCATCTTTGAGGAATATTGAACACACTATTAAAATGATAGTTCCCGTTACCGGAGAATCCTATTATGTTATGGCGATAATAGTCATTTTGATAATCTTCACGATAGGAACTATAAGAGATTTCCGCCCCAATTGTAATGTCCTTCTGAACACTATAATCTAATCCAAAATAAATAGGAATACCCCATTGAGAGAGCCCGACCCCAAGATTAAGTTGCGTTCTGCCTACCGGCAATGGACTTTGACTAAATGCAGTGCCGGATATAAACATCAGGACAACCGCGATTAAAATAAATGATTTTTTCATGTTTAATATGTTTTTAATTTTTTATTCATTTGGCTTTTCAGTTAGTCCCGTTTTTAATGTGTTTTCCTGTCTCCAATCGAAATAGTCAGCAACAGTGATTAGATTGTCTGCTTTTTGTCCTTTGTATTGGCTTTGATATCTATTATCTCTTTCCTTTTTCTTTATGTGAGGTCTCGGTTTTTTGTGCCAACCCCTATGTCTGCCATTATCATGATATCTGTTTGGATATACTACCCGGCAAGAGGTTACCGAAAAAAGAAATAAAAAGAGCATTCCAAATACGACAGTTTTAAAAAATGCTTTCATGGTGAATTAGTTAAATGTAGTCAATTGATTTTCGGAATTCATTCCATTTTTTTCGTGGAATCCGGTTCCCGCGTTTTTTGTCACACACTGAATAAATTTCAGGTGTTCTTTTTTTTATTAATGAAGATTACAATAATACCTCCAACAAGTAGCACGACCCCAATGACAGGCGACCATTGAACAAAATGACTTTTATCCATGTTCATTTGCAAAGGGCCTAAGTCAATTACATTTTCAGTAGTTACGTACCTGAACCCGGTATAAATGATCATCAGTATCCCAATTATCGCAAGGATAATTCCTGCTGTTTTAGATTTCATTTGTTTATAATTTGTTTTTAGTGATTAAATACAACACGCTGTTGACGTAAAAATGAATTGATCTGGATTAAGAGGACCAATTTTCTAAAGTCTTCTTCTCTGAACAAATCTTACTATTACAGCAACAGCTGCAATGACAATTAGAATGTGGAATAGCCCACCTAAACTATATCCGAATTAAAGATTAACATCTAGTTCGCTGCTTAAAGGTGATATTGACAAAACCAAACCTTTATCTATATTGACCTTATTATTTTTTTTATTACCAACGATATATCCAATCAGCAGCATAATGGTTACTATTGATAAAAATGTTTTTAGTTTCATTAGTTTAGTTTTAGTGAAAAATTACAATTAACAAAATTAGGTTTCTAATTATAAAAATGTGTTACATAATTCTGTCTTGTAGTTACATGTTTCACTCATTTACTGTTATAACCGGATCGGTCAAACTGTCGTTTGTTATCATTTTTTAAAAATGAAACGAATGTACAAAGCACAACCACCCTAGGACAGAAAGCAGGAACAGCTATAAAAACTGAATGCAGGCTTCTGAGCCTGACGAACTGTTTGAGATCGGGTAGGAGGAGAAAGGGACTGGCATTCTGAAAGGGTTTTTAAACCCGATAACAAGCCGTAGCCTTACTCTTTCGCCTTTCCCTTCTGATGATTAATAATCCCAAACTTAATACTTCTGTAAAGTATAATGTGCAAACACAGGATGAAAAGTCCATTAGGGAATATTAGCTGTCAACAACTGTTTCCTGCAATTCCTTCGTGATTTTGGCAGTGGCACTTGCGATATTGTAAAACAGTCGCAGTTGTTGTTTTTTCAGACTGGTATCGGTAGCGTTAATCTGTTCTTTTAATTCCAGCAACAGGGGCGAAAGGTCAGTCGGAATCACATTTTCCCTATTGATAAGATAGTCGCCGGATTCGCTTAACATCCGGATGATCGGACCTGTGATATGCGATAAATTCAGGGTTATATGGGTTTCGCGGTGCGCCCCAAGTGCCGAGATATGCGACAGCAGGGCGTGGTTCAGAAAAGTAAGCGTAAAAGCATGTTCCATGAGCTTTTGTTTACTCCGTGGTTCCTGCCGCATACTGTTCCAGGCCTGCGCCAGTTCATTATCGGCCAGATGTGCTTCCCGACGGGCAATGCGGTATTCCAGATCATCTGCACTGGTTTCCCTGTATTCGCCGATAATAGCCTGCAGGTAGTCTCTGTTCGTTTTCATGGCTTTGGAGATCAGTTCCGGCATGCGACGGTATTGCCATCCGGGCCACAGAAAGCGTATGGACAGAAACGAAAGGGCAGCCCCCAGCAGTGTGTCCATCAGCCGGGGAATCATAATATGGACACCGGCATCCGGTGAAATCAGGTTAAAAGCACTGATCACAAAAGTCGTGATAAAGATAACCGCCACGGAATAATTGGTCCGCAGCCAGTAAAAGAAAGCCACCGACGATGCCAGCATTAAGAGGACTTGTGCTGCAACACCGGTAAAAACATGCACCAGCAAAGCGCCCAGCACCACACCCGAGGCCGTGCCCAGTACACGCTGAAATAACCTGCGCCGGGTGTCGCTGTATGTAATCTGACTCACAAACAAGCTGGTCAGCATAACCCAGGCTCCCTTTTCGAGGTGTAGTGATTTTTCCAGTATGAAACCTATCAAAAAACTAAGGCTGAGTCTTAACGCATAACGCAGCCGGGGGTTACTGAACGACAACAGAGGCCGGAAGCGCTGTATTAAACTCCTTTCATCTTTCCTGAGCCGCGGAATGGAGGTGCCCAGTTCGGTATCATCCAGAAATTTCAGGGACAAATGAGAACGGTGCAGGTTATGATGCAACAAAACAAACGGCTGTGCACTGTCGGAATCCAAATCCGAGAGCTTGTCTTCGACGGCTTTAGAAATCCATTCCAAAGCCGAAGGGTGATCGTAGCGTGCCCCCGTGAGCATATTTTCAGCAACGCGGCGGCAGGCATAGGCCAGCTGCCGGAGCATCTCACCGAAGCCTTCCATCACCTCTGCCTGTGCTACCTCATTACTGAGTTTATCATGTCGTTCGTGGCTTGAGGCAGCTCTTTCGTGGAGGCTTTGCAACAGCATGAAACGCTGAAGATACGGCCGCAGTAATTCCTGATCTTTTAATTCCCTGCTGTAATTATTTAGGACATCTTTTATTTTTTCCAGCGCATTCACCACATTGATGTTGAGCATTGCCAGGTCTTTGTTGATGGTGGCCTGATCTTCCTTTTTGCTGGGAAACAAACCTGCTTTTTTCTCCAGATAGTCAGCCAGCGCCTTGAAACCACCCGCCATTTGTTCATCAGGCAAACGCCAGGGATCGTAATAAGTAAGGAGTATGGTGATCAATCCGTGAAACAGAGCTCCTGCCGGTAATAATATGGCCTGCCAGTACCAGGCGGGGCTGATTTCTACCCCCAGCATGGCGTAAATACCCACCAGAATGGAACCAAAGGTGATGGTGCGGTACTGCTCGCTGATACCGCCGATTAAAATAAACAGGATGGTTGACAGGATAAAACCGGCGCCGAGCAACCAGGGATTATTGTACAGCAGTCCTACGGCAAAACTGGAAACAAAGAACGCCAGTATTGTAACCGACAGCGCTTTCAGTCTGCCTTTTGGATGGTCATGGGTTTCGGTAAGCGCCCCGGCCAGCGCCCCCAAAGCCAGGATTATCCCGTAAAAGGGCTTTCCGGCAATGATGAACGGGATGGATAAGACAGCCATGGAGAGGGTTGCCCGCAAGGCGTGTAACCAGTTGGGGTATCTCCAAAAGGCTTGTTGAAATTTTATCATGCCCGATGGCAGGTTATGTGTTTTTCTTCTGACCATGAAGCGTTTTATGGTTTTGCAAAATTAAGGAATGATGTGAGATGTTGGAGGGGGTGAAACTTAAAGGTTAAAGTATGAAGGTTAAAGTATGAAGGTTAAAGTATAAAGGCTAAAGTATGACAATGCCTGTATTTAGTTGACCGTT
>JACZJI010000107.1 GCA_014860665.1 Bacteroidales bacterium
TCCTTGCACTCATTATGTATGCTTTCAAGGAAACATTAATTTTTTCTCCTCTGAGGAGATTTTTCATTAAAAATTTCTCCAGTGTAGATGAGAAAGAATTCTTTGCAGGAGAGACTTATGCTGATGCCAGATCAACTGAAAAATATATCGGATACCTGGAAAAACAAAACAGGAAACAGGAACATATTCTTCAGGAAAAAATAAAAGATGTTGAAGAACATCTGAATTGGGTTAACATCACCAAAAATGCCGTTTCTTCTTTCTTTCAGTCTGTTTCTGCATTTACTACAATGTTCAAAGCTGCATATAAATTCGGACGGCACATTTCCGAAAAACGCCGAAAGAAAAAGCTAAAAGAAGAACGAGATTAAAAAATAAAAGCGGAGCATAATGCCCCGCTTTTATTTTTTCTTAAACTGCCTAACGCATTTATATTGTCATAATATCTTTTTCCTTTGCAACGAACAAATCGTCAGCTTTTTGAATGTAACGGTCAGTAATTTTTTGAATTTCATCGGAAAGACGTTTTGACTCATCTTCCGGAAGGCCATCTTTTTCTAACTGTTTCGCTTCATCGTTGGCAATACGACGGGCATTTCTGATTCCCACTTTACTTTCTTCATTGATGTGTTTTGCCCTTTTCACAAGTTCAAAACGTCTTTCCTCGGTAAGCGGTGGAATATTAATACGAAGTTGTGTCCCTTCATTTGTAGGATTAAAACCAAGATTGGCAGCCAAAATTGCCTTTTCAATATCCTGAAGAGAATTTTTATCAAAAGGCTGAATAACTATTGAGTGAGGATCTGGTGTATTAATATTGGAAGTCTGTTCAATAGGAGTCGGAACACCATAATAATCCACTCTTAAACCGGAAAGCATCACAGGGCTGGCTTTTCCTGCCCTAATTTTTTGAAGTTCAATTTCCAGATGGTGAAGCGCATGTTTCATATTCTCTTCAGCACCTTCCAGAACTATAACAGCATCATCGCTCATAACCTTATTTATTTTTTAAGCTACAAATTTAATAATTCTGCTTTATATGGAAAACCTTTATGGATTTTTATCATTTTTTAAAAGTGTTTATTCAGATTTTATTTAATATTTACCATCAGATTAAGTCTTTTAGAGTCTTTTATATACTATTATAAATCAGTATTTTATATCTTTTATAAAAATAAAAAGAATTGCTATCTTTGTTCAAAACATTGTAATATGGAAGATGGATTGGTAATTGGATTCAAGGAAGCTTCTATTTCTCAAAAGAATAAGCTGGTATTATCCGGAGTAAACCTGAAACTGGGACGCGGTGAATTCGTTTATTTAATTGGGAAAACAGGAAGCGGGAAATCCAGCCTTCTGCAAACCATTTATGCCGGCATTCCCGTCAGGGGCGAAGTTGCTTCCGTTTGCGGCTACGATTTAAAAACCATCAAAAAAAGACAAATTCCTTTTCTGCGTAGAAAACTAGGTATAGTTTTTCAGGATTACCAGTTACTTAGTGACAGGTCAATTCAGGAAAATCTGAAATTTGTTTTGAAAGCAACTGGATGGAAAGACAAAGCCGCCATTTCTGAAAGAATTCTTGAAGTATTGTCAGAAGTCGGACTGATAGCCAAACTCAACGCCATGCCTCACCAGCTTTCCGGTGGTGAGCAACAACGGGTTGCTATTGCCCGCGCCATTCTTAACAAACCCGAACTCATACTTGCAGACGAACCCACTGGTAATCTCGATCCGGCTACTTCCAACGAGGTAATGCGTATTCTAAATAAAATCTGTGAAGACGGTACAGCCGTATTGATGGCAACACACAATTATAACCTCATCCAGAAATTCCCGGGGAGAATAGAAAAATGTGGTGAAGGAACCGTAGTTTCATCAGGAAATCATGAGAATTAGCTGTTTGGCATAATCACCATTATTATAAAAATTACTGAGGACTTTTTCTCTTTCGACAATCATTTCTTGCGTAAACTCTTCATCTAAAAGTTTCACGATAAGATGTTTCATTTCTTCCGGATCGTCCTGGACAACACAAAGAGAATCCAATCTGCTACCGCTCAACATATAACTATTTACCAGACAAAAACGACCATTGTAAAGGCTGTTCAATAATTTTAATTTCAAACCTGTTGACTGAAAGGTGACAGCAACATTAATATGTGCATTTCTTATTAATTCTGAAAGTTCCTCATCATCAGGGCTAACAATAAGTTTTGCATTGGGTGACTGATAAACCAAATTTACCAGAGAAGACGGAGGATTTGAGCCAGCAATCACAAAAGATACATCCAGGTTATTAAATACATGGGTCAAAAGAAACCGAACCGCATTGGCATTTTCCGGAACTGATAACTTTCCATGATACAAAATATAATTACCCTTACCGGGAATACTTTCAACCCTATGATAGGGATGAAAAGCTGGGATAAGTTCTACGTTATGAAATTTTCCAGTAAAATAGTTGTAATCATTGGAAGAAATCGCCAAAATATGATCAGCCTTTGTCAATATTTTCTCATACCTGGCAAGTTTGATCGACTCATTATAAAAGAAATACTTTTTAAATGGAACAGTTTCTGCTCGTGACAAATTCAAATAATAATCATGTTCGATATTATGGGCCCGCACAAGCATTTTTCTATTCTTTAGTCTTTTATCTTTTAATAAAAAGGTTGTATGCAGGCCTTCCATCAAAATAGGATAATCATCAAGGAGCAACGTATTCACCAAATCATCCGAAGTACGGGTACTTACGATGTAAGGTAAACTTTTGAAAAGATGTGTTTTTGAAACATCACGTTTATAATAATGAACTTTATAAAAGGTCCTTTCCAACGCCTCCACCCTGCCACGTCCATATTCGAAACAGTGCAAATGGATCTTTACGTCGTGTCTGGTGAGCTCCAGAGCTTTGTAATACACATCAATGACCCCGCCGTAATCTGCAGGCAACGGGACATCAAACGAAACGATATGTAAATGAATATCAGACATACTCCTGAAAAACTTTTTTTAGAATTTCTGATTCTTTTTCCCAATTCAACTCCTCCCGGGCAGTTTTGGTATTGTTGCGCCATGTTCCAAGCTGCTCAGTATTATTGAAAATTTCAACAAGTTTCATTGCAATTTGCTTTGGATCATGGCAAGGAATAAAAGTTCCCACTTGATATTTTTCAATTAGCTTTTTGATTTCAACAAGCTCAGAGGAAAGAACAGGAATCCCTACCTGGATATAGTCAAATACTTTGTTGGGTAAACTATAACGGTAGTTTATATTATTATCCTTGTCAAGTGTGACACCCAAATCTGCCACAGCAGTATATTTCATCAAAATGTCATAAGGGACACGGGGCTTGAATACAACTTTTTCGTCAAGTTTCAGATCATGTGCTTTTTGTTTTAAGATATCAATTACGTCACCATCACCCACAATCAGCAACAGCATGTCATCCGGCACAAACTGCATGGCTTCCACCAATTCTTCAGCACCTCGATGAACATTAATTCCTGAACCCTGCAGAATAATTATCTTTTTATCTTCAGGTAATCCCAGTGACTTTCGATCCGTTGTCATAGCTAAATCTCTTTTGAGAGGAACATTCCTTACTACCTGAGGAAGAACCCGATACCCCGATTCATACAATTTAGCAATGGAATCGCTCACCGTAAAAACGTGTTTCAGGTGGGGAAAAATAGATTTCTCTATTCGTTTCCATATCGATCTTTTCAGAGGATGATTTTCCAATTCAGGTACACCGGTAAAATATTCATGACTGTCATAAATCAAAGGACGATCTTTCATTTTAGAAATAAGATAATTAGGCAAAAGTGTATCCAAATCATTTGACAAAAGGACATCTGCTTTTAAAAAAAGCAATAAAACAAAAAGCCTGATTTGATATTCAAGGTAAAAAAGTGGACCTTTAGTAAAAACCAATTTCATTCTCTTTACTAAATAAGGCCTCATGTCCATTTCAGGACTTTTCTTTAACCTACGGCCTATCAAAAGAATTTCAAACCCCATTTCACTGAGTGTGCCACAAACCTTTTTCACTCTTTGGTCAGTTGCCAGATCGTTAATAACGGATACTATTATTCTTTTAGCCAACAGCTGATATTGTTAATGTTATAAAATAATTTTTAAGTCGTCACTGTCACGTTTCTTCATAAGAAATCACAATGGTTTTCGCAAATTTAGGAGATAATGGACAATAATCCCGATAAAAAGCTATTTATTTCTTGCCAGTCCTATTACCAATGAAATCCCCGAACGATTCAAAAACGACCATTCCTTTTCCTTGGTTAATCTTGCTATATTTGCCATCAATTCAAACAGTAAATTTTAGAATGAAAAAGTTTTACCGGGTTTTGGCTTATGCGCTTCCGTACTGGGTATCCGCATTGTTGAATTTTATTTCAAACCTCCTGACTATTGTCTTTTCGTTGTTCTCTTTCGCCCTGCTCATCCCGTTCCTGAATTTGCTGTTTGACGTTAACAAACTGGTGACCGTGAAGCCCGTTCTTCACATGAATACCCATTCCATACTGGATTTCCTAAGTTATTATATCAGTCAAATTATCATTCATCATGGAAAAATTCAAGCTCTGGTTTTTATTTGTGCCATCATCCTGATATCTTTTTTGCTGCGAAATCTGGGAAGGTTCTTTGCCATGTTCTTTATGGCTTCGGTACGGACGGGAGCCATCCAGGGAATTCGTGATGAAATTTATTCCAAGCTACTGGTGTTGCCGCTTTCGTTTTATTCCAAAAACAAAAAAGGCGACCTGATCTCCCGTATCACCACTGATGTGCAGGAAGTGGAATTTTCCATCATGAATTATCTCGAAATGTTCTTTCGCGATCCGCTAACCATCGTCGCCTACCTGGCGTTCATGATCAGCATGAGCTTCCGTCTGACGCTGTTTGTGTTGCTGGTGTTGCCCATCACAGGACTGATTATTGGCTGGATCGGTAAGAGTCTGAAAAAACAGTCGAAAGATGTGCAGAACCGTTTTGCCATTTTACTATCCATGATCGAAGAAACAATTTCCGGGTTAAGGATCATCAAAGGCTTCAATGCTATTCCTTATTTTGATGATAAATTTAAAGCCGATAACCACGAATACCGTCGCAGGCTGAACAATGTTTACCGACGCCGCGATTCATCATCGCCACTGAGCGAATTCCTTTCGTCGATGGTGATTGTGATTGTGCTTTGGTTTGGGGGCCAGATGGTGTTGGCCAAAACACCGGAGATCAAGGCTGCCGATTTCATTACATACATTGTGGTCTTCTCGCAGATCATTCCTCCGGCAAAATCAATTACCCAAAGCTATTATAGCATCCAGAAGGGGATTGCTTCCGCAGAAAGGATTTTCGAGGTACTAGACGCCAAGGAAGTGATCGAAGAAAAACCCGATGCTCTTGACGTGAAGGAGTTCAACAACGAAATTCTCTTCGATCATGTCAATTTCAAGTATGAAAGTGATTGGGTTCTGAAGGATATTAATTTAGCCGTTCCGAAAGGAAAGATCATTGCCATTGTAGGTGAATCAGGAGGCGGAAAATCGACCCTTGTTGATCTGCTTCCGAGATTTTATGATGTGTCCGAAGGACAAATCCTGCTGGACGGAAAAGACATCAGGGATTATAAAATTGATGACCTCCGCGGATTGATGGGCATCGTTTCCCAGGAAAGTGTGCTTTTCAACGACTCCGTGTTCAACAACATTGCTTTCGGGCTGACCGATGTGAGTGAAGAAGCCGTGATGGAAGCTGCCAAAATTGCCAATGCCCACGATTTTATCCAGAATATGGAAGAAGGTTACCAGACCAACATCGGCGATCGCGGTGTGAAATTATCAGGAGGACAACGCCAGCGCATCAGCATTGCCCGCGCCGTGCTTGCAAATCCTGATATTCTTATTCTCGATGAAGCAACTTCTTCATTGGATACCGAATCGGAAAGACTGGTTCAGGATGCCCTTTCCAAAATCATGACAAACCGCACCACGCTGGTGATCGCACACCGGCTTTCAACCATACAACATGCCGATGAAATTGTGGTTGTCCAGAAAGGGAAAATCATCGAACGCGGTACCCACGACGAGCTGATGACCAAAAAAGGCTTCTACAAAAAGCTCCAGCAAATGCAGTCCTTTGCATAATATAAGTGCCTAAAGTTCATAAAGTGAGCTGAAGTGCCTAAAGTTAGGGTTCACGTCAACTTCCGATTTAAATATTGCTAAACTCATAGGCATAAAATTCTGCAGCCAGTCCAGTCTATTCCGCGGAGTGGACAGATTATTCCGCAGGGTGTACGGTGGATTCCGCGGCCTGTACATTTTGTCGCGGAGCGTATACATCACATTCCGCAGCTTATTCAATATGTCGTGGAACATGTTCGGAACATGGCGGAGACTATACACATTGTTCCGAGAAGTATGCAGAGCTTACTGAAAGAAATATTCACATCGAAATTTCCCTAATTTTACATCGTCATCAATAAATCAACAGACAATCTAAACGATATAATATGAAATCGATTCTTTTATGGGCTATGATGTTTTTATGTATTGCCTGTAATCCTGCTGCGCAAAAACCACTGAGTGAGGTTCAGCTCGACAGCGGGAAAATATCAGGCATTTACAACCCGAAGACACACGTTTATGCTTTTAAAGGAATCCCTTATGCTAAACCACCCGTCGGAGATTTGCGCTGGAGGGCATCCCAGCCTGTGACACCATGGAAAGGTATCCGAAAATGCACCATGTTTGGTGCCAGTGCGATACAGCCCGCACCCGGACCTTTTTCGATGTGGACGAGTGAGTTTATTGCCCCGGCATCGCCCTTAAGCGAAAATTGTCTTTACCTGAACGTTTGGACTGCTGCCCAATCCAACAAAGAAAAACGACCTGTCATCGTGTTTATCCACGGCGGCGCTTTCCGGGGCGGTTCAGGGTCTGTGCCATTGTACAACGGTACTGCTATGGCAGAAAAAGGCGTTGTCTTCGTCACCATCAATTATCGTCTTGGAATATTCGGCTTTTTTGCCCTACCCGAGCTTACGGCAGAATCAAAACATCATTCATCAGGAAACTACGGATTCCTCGATCAGATTGCTGCATTGAAATGGGTGAAGAAAAACATTGCAGCCTTTGGTGGCGATCCTAACAATGTGACCATCGCCGGGCAGTCGGCAGGCGCCTGGAGTGTTTGCACTCTGGTAGCTTCGCCGCTGGCCAAAGGTTTGTTTGAAAAGGCCATTGCCGAAAGCGGCGCTCTCATTCTGCCTACTTCTTTTATCGGACAGCCCATCAGTCTTGCCGATGCAGAAAAAGCAGGAGAAAAAGTAGCAAAAAGTTTCGGTGTTTCCTCCATCGCAGCACTCAGGGAAATCCCTGCAGAAAAGTTACTACACGCTAATATGGCTCCTCATCCTGTTATTGACGGGTATGTAATTCCGGAGGATTTGTTTGACATTTTCAGCAAAGGCCGGCAGAACGATGTCCCTTTGATTTTAGGATGGAATGAAGACGAAATGAACCGTTTAGGTGCCTTGCCCGACTACAAAACCTATATGCAAAATGTGAAATCGGTTTACGGCAAATCCACAAAAGCCTTTCTGAAATATTTTCCGGCACACAACGATTCGACAGCTCATGCATCGGAGCTTGAATACAAACCACTGTTGGATTTCGGTGTGCAGATGTTCGAGTGGATGAACCTGCAGGACAAAACCGGAAAATCCGATGTGTATTTCTATCATTTTACCAGGGATGTACCTTTTGGTAAAGGACAGAATAACTATGGCGCTTTCCATTCAGGAGAACTGGGCTATGCTTATCATAATCTGGATGCAAGCAAAGTTCGGCCCTGGACAGCGTCAGATTACCAACTCGAAAACGTAATGTCGTCGTATTGGGTAAATTTTTCCAAAACCGGAAATCCCAATGACCAGGGGCTGCCTGAATGGATGCCTTGCAAACCCGACGCTTATAAAACAATGATTCTGGGGAAAACCTGGCAAATGGAAACTTTACCGCATCTGAAAGCTTTGGAGTTTCTGAGGGATTTTTTTGTGAAAGAGCAGAAAGAAGAAAAATAAATCTTATACAATTAACCAGCGCACCGTTCACTTGTTTGCCTTTATGAACCCCTAAAGGGAAACTATTTTCTGAGTCAGGCTTCCAACTATCTGGTAATTAAAATTCTTTGCCAACTTTACGCTTTTATTATGAATCCTTGACCAAAATTGTTTCCAGGAAATTGATGAGACAGAAAGATATGGTTTGTGCAGGCACAAGCAGATGCTTACGCCAAGCGGGGCGCCTATACAAGCTTAAGGTAAAAACTAAATTCACTGCCCTCTCCCACCTTGCTTTTCACAATCAGCTTGCTGTTATTTTTCTCCACAAACTCTTTGCATACAATTAATCCGAGGCCGGTTCCCTTTTCGCCGGCGGTTCCGTCGCATTTGGATTTGGAAGCCAGATTGAAGATTTCACCAAGTTTGTCAGCAGGAATACCAATCCCTTCATCTTTTACTGCAATTTTCACCAGGTGGTCGTCTGTTTCTTTTATCAGGAGGGTAACCTTTCCACCCGGCTTGCTGAATTTGATGGCGTTGTGCAACAAGTTTCTGATTACGGTGTGGATCATTTCACGATCGGCAAACACCCTTTGATCTTCCCCGGTCCAGATCTGAAATTCCAGGCCTTTCTCCTCGGCGTTTAGCGCCAGCAGATCATAGCACTCTTCGGCCAATTCGGCAATATCGAATTCCTGCGGGGTAAATTTTACCATCCCGGTTTGTGTTCGCGACCACACCAATAAATTTTCGAGTAAGGAATAAATCCGCCTCGCCGAATTATGAAAAACATCTATCCCCAACTTCTTGTCCTTTTCATCGAGTGCTTCATAATTTTGCGACAGTGTTTCACTGATGGAAAGCAGGCTGGTGAATGGATTTTTCAGGTCGTGCGCAATGATGGAGAAAAACTTATCCTTGGTAGTATTGAGTATCTTCAGTTTATTCTCAGAAGCTGAGAGTTG
Source organism: Bacteroidales bacterium (assembly GCA_014860665.1). Lineage (GTDB taxonomy): Bacteria > Bacteroidota > Bacteroidia > Bacteroidales > F082 > Sulfidibacterium. The sequence continues at coordinate 9,059 of JACZJI010000107.1, forward strand.
CCTGTTGGCTTCCTGAATTTTTTCATTCTGAACCAACAGCAATTTATTGGTTCTGGTTTTGAGCAGATAAATATAAACAAAGGCAATGATGGTGAAAGCAAGCAACAATTCGATCAGGTAGAACCACCATGTTTTCCAGTAAGGGGAGTCAATGGCGATTTTAAATTCTGCAATATTGGGCGATATTTCACCGGATTCATTCACAGCCCTTACCTTAAAAGTATAGTTTCCGGGAGCCATATTTGCATAGGTAACATAAGATCGCGATCCTGAATTAATCCAATCCTCGTCCATGTTTTCCATTTTATAACTGTAAACCATTTTTTCGGAAGGCGGCACATTGAGCGCAGCAAATTCAAAACCCAGGAAACGGTGTTTATAATCCAGCTTTATTCCATCGGCATAAGCAATTGCATTTTCCATTAAAAAGTGATCGCCCGCATCAATGGGCATCCCTGGCAACGGGTTATGTTTGTCAGCAAGCGCTACATTTCCAACATGTACCTTTTTCCCTAAAATATCAATACCGGTAAGCACGATATTTGCAGTGTTTTCTATAGTTTTAATAACCTTTTCGGGATTGATAATATTGAGACCATAAACGCCGCCAAAATAGAGATTCCCACTTTTCCCGGCATGAAAAGCGCCACCATTAAATTCATTACTCTGCAAGCCGTCATACACATCAAAGTTTTGAACCTTATAATCAGTAAGGTTAAATTTTGAAATTCCATAGTTGGTGCTTAGCCATATGTTGTTTTGGCCATCGGGAAGCACACCGTAAATTACATCGTTGGGCAAGCCCTGTTGGATACCAAAACGTTTAAATTTTTTCTGCTGCGGATCAAATCTGTTCAATCCATCGTTGGTGCCAATCCACAAAATCCCATTTTTATCTTCGTAAACAGAAAACACAATATCGTTTGAAATACTTCCCGCAATTTCAGGATGATAGGTGAACGACTTAAACGTTTCATGCTGAACATCCATCTTGTTTAATCCGCCACCATAGGTTCCAATCCACAAATTTCCGAGATGATCTTCGTAGATTTCTGAGTAAATAAAATTATGAGAAATGCTTGAGGGATTGGAAGGATCGTTCACAAAACGCTTGCAGATACCGGTGTTCCGGTCAAATTTATTCAGTCCGTTGCGTGTGCCGATCCATAAATTTCCGGCGCGGTCTTCGGAAATTACCCGAACAGAATTACTGGAGAGCGTTTGCGGATTGTCGGGGTCGGAAACATAGTGAATGAACTTTTCCGTTTTCGAATCAAAACGATTCAGGCCTCCACCGTCAGTGCCTACCCAAATAATGCCCTTGCTGTCCTGAAAAACTTTCCTTACTGATCCTGCCGAAAGTGAGCCCTGCACGGCATCATCGTGTACAAAACGGGAAAACTTGCCGGTTTTTGGGGAATAGCGATTCAGTCCGGTAGTGTTTGTCCCCACCCAAAGCGATCCATCATCAGCCTCAAAAATCGTCCAGATGAAATTGCCCGACAGACTGTTTTCGTCCAGTGGGTCGTGGGTGAGCAACCTGAATTTGTGCGCAAGGCGATCATAAACACTAATGCCTGCCCCAAAAGTTCCAATCCATATCACGCCACTGCGGTCTTCAAAAATGCAGTTGATCGAATTTTGTGAAAGGCTGGTCGGATCAGCCGCATTGTTCAGGTAATTCTCCACTTCCATTTTTTGGGTGTTGATACGGTATAATCCTGAGCCGAATGTGCCATACCATAAATTATCGCGACTGTCGAGACAAATAGGTTTTGCCGTGTTTACCGACAAACTCTGGCTGACATCTCTCGCCTCGGCAAGGCAGCTAAATTTGCCGGTTTTATGGTTAAAAAGGAAAAGTCCTCCCGGGGTTCCGGCCCAGATGTTTCCCTGCTTATCAAGCACAAGCTTTTCAATTCTGGTTTCATAATCTGCATTATCATCATATGGACCAATTTCAAAAAGATTTTCAAGACCTGTTTTCATATCATAGCTTACAAGCCCTTTATCTGTGCCGGCCCACAGGGTATTATTTTCCACCCCCAAAGTGTAAACACGTTGATTTAAGTTTTCTGTTTTAGAAGCAAACAAATTAAACACCGGTTTTTTTGGGGATGCAAAAAACAATCCATCTTCCGTGGCCACCCATATATCGCCATTCGGTTTGGTAACAATATCGAAAATTCGTGATGAAGAAAAAGTTTTGTTGTTACCTATCAATGAAACCCTTTCGGCATTCCCTGATTTGGGTTCAATCCGGTTGAGCCCTGCCAGGGTGCCAATCCAAATGCTTCCGTCGGAACCTTCATTAATCACCGTAATAGTATCGTTGGAAAGTGTGGCTTTGTTTTGCACATGATGGTGGTACTGTCTGAAAGTTTCATTCAGCGGGTTAAAAAAACTTAGTCCGCCTTTTGAGCCAAACCACAATTTTCCACGGCTATCTTCAAAAATAATTTCCGTCCACTTGTAGGATAAGCTATTTTCGATTCCTGCCTGCGGGCGATAAATAGTGAACTTCTTACCATCATATTTATTCAGGCCATCTTCGGTGCCGAACCACATAAATCCCTTGCTGTCCTCAAAAATGCAATACACCGAACTCAACGACAGCCCGTCGTCGATGGTAAGACGATTGAAGCGGGTGGTGGCTTTTTGGGCATCGAGCTGAGCAGAAAACAACACACAAAGCAAGGCTGAAAAAAACATTTTCTTCAACAGCCCGTCTGCCAATTTGGAAGGTAAAAAGGAATGACGTCTCATTCTTTTTGTTTTGCTTATGAAGTTACAAATTATTATAAGAGATTATACGAACAGACAAGCCGAATGTTGCACTCAAGAGTTGCTGAATATTAAAAATTTAACCCCCGCTCTCGCCGGTTTGCAACTGGTGAGCCCCTGACTGGTTCAAGTATCGGCCTGTGCCTTATTACACAATTCCGCAAGGTGTACGGCGGGTTCTGCGCGCAATTTTTCTATCAAAACCTTCCGGTTTTTCCAGGGATGAGATATCCAATCTATCTGGTAATTAAAAATTTTATTAACTCAAGGCGTTAATTATGAAGCCGTGATCAAAATTGTTTCCAGAAATTTGATTAGACAGAAAGATATGATTTGTACAGGCACTAGCCCGATGCTTCCGCGAGGAAGGGAAGCTTTGCTCAAACGAGCATGGCTCCACTTTTTGCCGGGGAAGCTTTAAACAAAAGTTTATGGCTCCACTTTTTGCCGGGGAAGCCGAAAATTTAGACGATGCCCAAGCCTCCCAAAAAGGCCGCATCCATGCCTAAAACGCCCGATACCCCCGCACAGGTTTAGGCCTCCAACTATCTGGTAGTTAAAATTCTTTTCTAACTTTATGCTTTAATTATGAAACCGTGACCAAAATTGTTTCCAGGAATTTGATGATACTGAAAAATCTGGTTTGTGCAGGCACAAGTTGATGCTTACGCTAGGAAGTACTCCTTTACCTGACACGGGCAACAGGCCTGCTGACGAAAGATTGTTACTTCCAGAGAAAATAAACACTACCCTTCACTGGCATTTTATAAACTTACTCCCAAACACAATCCAATGATTCAAAAAATTTTTCACCAATTCATTCTTAATTTAATGGCAGGGACAATTACGTCAGATATAACATCAGCACCATGAATATTCGGATGTGAATCACAACCCCAGTCGTTGGCATTCATATCACTTCTTGGGACCGGGATAAAGAAAACATCTTTAACTCTTCCTTCTCTCTTCTGTTGTTCCTTAACTACTTCGTTGATGTAATCAGTACAGGGATTTCCAATCATAGGTCCGCTTACACAGAAAATCGTAACGTCAGGATACAAAGAACGAACACGGTTAATCAATTTATTATAGGCTGCCTGAAATACATCTTTATCAGGATAGGGATGAGTTGAAAAATCATTTGTACCTAAATTAATCACAACAGTCTGCGGTACCCAGCTCTTAAAATTCCATTTCAAAGTTGAGTCGCACCAGCAGGTTCTGTCATAAAGCGAAGGCATTGGGTGTAACGAAGTTTTATTTTTGTCACCATAATTCCTAACAACTCCCTTTCCCGAGTATGAGACCAGGTGATAATCGGCGTGTAATTTTCTTGCGACCATGGCGGCATAAGACATCCCGGCATCTTCAGTTTGTTTACTGAAGTGGCAGGCCGGGGAACTTCCCAGTACTCCGTAACCACATGTCATAGAATTCCCGATAAACTCAATTCTCCTGACCGGCCGCTTTCCCGGTGGAAGAAGTGAGTCACCTTTGTCGAGTATAAATCCCATAAAAACACCTTTCCCGACAAAAGCTTCCGTTCTTTTCTGGATCATGATTGTATGCGCAACAGAATCAGAAAGGCCGGATGCTACTTTATAAACATCCTTCTTGCCTGTAGTGAGAAGTTTTGGGGCATGATTATCAATAATAATTGAATATTCATTCGTACTGTCTTTAAGTCTCAACGCACAACTCGTCCCCTGAAATTTTGCATAAATATAAACCCCTGGCCAATCGAAAGCCACCTTCTTTGGGTTTCTAAAATCAAATCGTCCGATATACTGAATGTAAGGATTATTCGCATCTATTATTCCCGTTTTGACTGAATTCTGTTTTGCTATATTCTGTGAGCATGAACTTAAAGTTAACGATACAAGCAACCACGTTGCTACAGTATAGAGAAACCGCAATTTAACTTTCATAATATTCTTCATTCTTTCTGTTATTTCTATTTAATGAAACGCAGTAAAAATAGACAAATGTTTTAAAAATTATTTATGTCCAGAAGGGCAAAAGCCCAATTTGACAGTGGTATGCTGGTACTTGTCATGAGTTTTCGTCTGAGCAACCTCTTTATAACAGGCGTGGCACTTTTGATAATAATCTGTTATTAATGAAAACAGGACTGGATTATTTCAAGGGCCCTTTGGATCCATCGTGAAATAGAAGAAGACTCACGGCGTACCGCCGCAATCTTTTTTATGTCTGAAACAGCAAGCTCGCTTGCGTTTCAGACACTGCTTCTGATAACTCTCGCGGTAAAAGGCCGGTTTTTTCCTGCTTTATTTATCCAAATCCTTCACTGGCATGCGTTATAAATGTGTGCCAGTGAAGACGCCATGCTTGGCGTCCTTACAGCTTTCTCTTCATCTAAAACCTGAATCCCAAAATATTCCAGTAATTCATCAGCCACAGGTAAAGGATACCGGCCAAAATGAATACGGTATAAAACAGTTTACTCATAAAAGAACCTTCGTTTTTGCCCAGGATTTTAAGGAAGCGTATTACTGTAAGAAGCAGTGTGATCACGGCGAGCAGCAGCACCGACTGCACAACATACATATCGGTACCCACACCGTAGGCCAGGCCGGTTCCCGTTAATTCATAGGACGGATGCAACACAAACAGCACTAGTCCCAGTCCCAGCCAATGGAGCAGAAACAAACCGGAAGTCCAGGTACTTGCATTCCGAACCTTGTGGCAGGACAACGACAGCGGCTTTTTGCGCCTGAGTCGTTTTGGAATAGCCTTGTAGAACAGCCGGAAAAGTAAAATCAATGCAAAGAATCCCAGTAAACTGCCCAGCAGGATCAGTTGTACTTTACGGGTATAAAACTCAGGGATTTTTTCGAAAGCCGCTGTTCCTGTAGTAAACAAGAACTCCGGATTGCCATTTTTGTCCGATTTAAATGCGATGTAATAATCATCGTCAATGGATTGGAAAACGCCTGGTTGAACCTGGATAAGCCGCCGGGGGGTTCCGAAATAGTTGTTCATCATCAGCATCCCGCTGTCGTTTTTCCAGATGTGCACTTCACCGGCATATCCCCACAAAACACCCATTTTGGTGAATTCGCCATGGGCATAGCGGACATTGCGGTAATAACCTGTGTATTTTACCACATTGGTGTCGTAAACCGGGAGTTTTTCCAACGGATATTTTACCGTCTGATGTGGAGTATTGTTGAAAAACCGTTTTACAAAGGCATAACTTACATTATCAATAACACTGTTATCCATGATATTGGTTGCCATAAATAGGCCGATTTTCTTTCCGGGAAGCAGCCACATGCGTGTAGCCAGCCCAAGGTAGCCTCCGTTGTGGCCGACCACTTTGTTGCCATAAACGTCAAAAATCATAAAAGCAAGGCCGATAGATTCGTTCAGTTTGGGGTTCTGGGTAAACTGCGTTGTATGCATCATTTCGGCTGTTTTCGTCTGAAGGATACGCACGCTGTCGAGTATTCCGTTGTTGAGCTGGCACATCATAAAGCGCGAAAACTCACCCGCCGTGGAAAGCAACTGACCGGCAGGATAGTCGCCAAGGTAGTCGAAAGGAATGGCTTTATAATTTCCGTTTTGATAGATATAACCCTGGTAAAGTTTTTCAGCAAGTTGTTGATCCAGGCGATAGCTGGTCTCTTTCATGCCCAGGGGTAGGAAAATATGCTGCCGGCAATACTCGTTGAAATCCTGACCGCTGACGTCCTGAACCACCAGCGCTGCCAACGCATTGCCGATATTCGAATACATAAAGATTTCGCCCGGGGGATAAATTCTGGCGGGAAGCATCTTTTTGATGAAATCCTGCAGCGAGGGCCGTTCATCTCGCATCCTGAAAGACTTGCCGATATACCTGTCATCAAAACCGGCGGTATGGGTCAAAAGATTCCTTAGCGTGATTGGCTTACCGAATTTTTTGGGGATTTTAACGGTTTTCAGGTAATCATTTACGTCACGGTCCAAATCGAGCTTACCCTGTTCCACCAGTTGCATCACGGCGGTAGCAGTCACTACCTTTGAAATGGAAGCCAGGCGCCAGACCGTTCTTTCAGGATCGGCAGGAATCATTAATTGGACATTGCCATCTCCATAACCATTTTCAAACAACATGCTGTCGTTGTTTACCACTGTAACCACAACACCGGGCGAATGTGCCTGTTTCATTTTTAATGGTACCAGGGAATCAAAAAAATGAGCCATAGCCAGGGGTATGGAATCGTTGTAAGACTTAGCACTTAAATGGCCTGGAATAACAGAGATCAGGAATAAAAAGAGTATTCCTGTCCACAACAGTTTGTGTAATCTTTTCATCTTTCAGGTTAATTGGTTAATTGTCGTTAAGTCGTATTGAAAACCTGCAAAAATTTGCAGTAGGAACTCAGGTTTTCTTACTGGATTAAAGTTACAATAAATCCGGGAATTAGCATCATGTTTTTGGAGAGGTTTCTGTTCACTTCTTTACTAGTCCAGTGGAATCATACCTCCCGGTAGGAAACAAAAAAAAGGACGCCAAGCATGGCGTCCTTAAAGTTATCTTCTGGTTCTTCGGTATTCGGACTTATTTCAGCTTTTTTGCCAAATCCTGGTAATACGCTGCTTTTTTAGGGCTATTCATCCGGCTGTATATATCGCCTATGAAAACAGCATTTTTGGCAGTACGTTCTAAAGGAAACAGTGTTTTAAAGTAAGCCAATGAGAGTTCATAGTTCCTTGAAATTACTTTATATGCTTGCAGCAAGTGGGCATATTGCTGATTGGTCCGGTTGGCGGCATAGGCTTTGTTTTCGGCGATGTAGGAATTTTCTGCCAGCCAGAAATATTTCTGTGCCAGGTAATCCAGTGCCGGAACGTTTTTGGGCTGCACTTTCAGCACCGATTCGGCCAGTGTATCGGCTACTTTGGCTTTGTTCAGTCCCACATAAGCCTGCAACAGTCCGGAACGGTATTCAATATTTGCACGGGTTGTATCGGGAAGTTTCGGCCATAAATCCAGAGCCTCCTGCCAGTTAGTAGCTTCAATATTGGTCATGAACAGGCGGTTGCGATTCGCAACAATATCCTTGCCGTTGGGATACTTCTTCACATAATTATCAAGCGCATCCATTTCTTTAGAAAGGTTGTTAATCTTCCTGTAAATATGAGCCAAATCGTTGTATGTGGTGGCATTTTCAGAAGCCGTATACCGGGCGTTTTCGAGATATTTCTGTGCCAGCGCCGATTTTCCGAGTTTCAGCGCAGCTACCCCGGCTTTTGTATAATAAGGACATTTTACAGCCTTGTTTCTTTTAACGTAGATATTAATTTCTTTGGCCCATATTTTCAAAGCTTCTGCATAATTTCCCTGTTCGTAAGCAATTTGTCCTTTGTCTTTTCTTTTTGCAAAGGCGGAGTAAGAAGTAAATGTCAGGGCTAATGTCAGTACCAGTGCGAATCTCAAAAATTTCATCTGTCTAATAAATCTGTATTTAAGGGTAAAAACGAAACCTGTCGCTTTAAATTGCGAATCATTCAAAAGGCATTTTTAAATGGGTTCCGGATTAAAAAGCGACAAAAGTAGAATTTTTTTGTTTTTACCTCCAGAAACGATTCAGTGAAAAGATTATTTTTGCAAAAAATACAGAACATGGATTTAAGTAAGATATTGTCAATCTCTGGAAAGCCAGGGCTCTACAAGTTGGTAGGAGAAGCTAAAAGCAATTTGGTTGTGGAATCGTTAATAGATGGGAAAAGAGGGCCGGCCTTTCCACACGAACGTATCAGTTCACTGAAAGAAATCAGCATTTATGCAGCCAATGAAGATGTTCCGTTAAAGGAAGTTTTCAAGAACCTGCATGAAATCCAGAACGGCAAACCGGTGGAAAATGTCAAAAATATGGACTCTAATTCACTGAAAGCACTTTTTGAAAAAGTCTTGCCTGACTATGACAAAGATGCCGTTTATACTTCGGATATGAAGAAAGTATTTGGCTGGTACAACATTTTACTGAACAAAGATTTACTTGACTTCTCTGAAGAAGAAGAGAACAAAGAAGAAGCAAAAGAAGACAGCGCCGAAGCCCCGGCTGCTGAATAATCCTTATGTTTTACAAACCGGTCATACGCCCTTTGTTGTTTCGGTTACAGCCGGAAAGGGTGCACCATCTTGTTGCTGCTTTACTGAAGGCCGGTTTTGCTATTCCCGGTATTGCACCAATCGTAAAGGCTACCACTTCTGTGAAACATCCGGCCTTACGGAGAAATCTGTTCGGGCTTGAGTTTAAAAACCCGGTAGGCGTTGCTGCCGGGTTTGATAAGGAAGCCAGGCTTTACCGCGAGTTGGACATTCTGGGATTCGGATTTGTGGAAGTGGGAACGGTTACGCCCAAAGGGCAGCCGGGCAACCCACAACCACGATTGTTCCGTCTCCCAACTGATAAAGGACTCATAAACCGCATGGGATTCAACAACCATGGTGTAGAAGCAGCCATCAACCGCTTGAAGAATCGTAAACCGGGGATGATTGTAGGTGGAAACCTGGGAAAAAACACACTGACACCCAACGAAACAGCCGTAGAAGATTATGTGATCCTCTTTGAAAAGCTTTTTGATTATGTGGATTATTTCGTGATTAACGTAAGCTGTCCCAACATCAGTAACCTGCAGGAACTGCAGGATTCGGAGGCTTTAATGGAAATTGCCTCCCGGTTGCAGAACCTCAACAACGCCAAACCGAAGCGGAAACCCATCTTAATCAAAGTTTCGCCGGATTTAAATTTCGGGCAGCTGGATGATGTGATTGAGATTGTCATCAAAACAAAAATAGATGGGGTAATTGCAGTGAATACTACCATTACCCGTGATAATCTTAAAACTTCGGAAGAAAAAATAAAAGCCATAGGGCGCGGTGGTCTGAGTGGAAAACCCATTAGCAACAGGGCACTGGAAGTGGTTCGTTATCTTAAAGAACAATCAAAGAATGCCTTTCCTGTGATTGGCGTGGGCGGTATTTTCACACCTGATGATGCGTTGAAAATGCTGGATGCCGGTGCCGATCTCATTCAGGTTTATACCGGCTTCATTTATGAAGGGCCTTTTATTGCCAAAAAGATTAATAAGGCAATTTTAAAAAGGTTGCTAAAGGATTCCTGAAATTTATTTTTCAATCTCTCTTTAAACTCAGCGGGCTATTTTTCAGAGCCAAAATTCTCTATTTTTGGTTCATGAGAATTCGAATTTTCACCACCCTGATATTGATACTGACATTAACTACCTTTGCTAATAAGGCTGAAGCTCAGTATTACCTGAACGGCCAGGACCCGGCTTCCGTAAAATGGCGTCAGATTGACACCAAACACTTCAAGCTGGTTTTTCCGCAGGATTACGATTCAGTGGCACAGCATTATGCCAACCTGCTGATGTTGTCGACCCCTTACGTGGCTCATCCTTATCTGAAACAAGCCCGACCGCTGACAATTATTTTGCACAATTTATCTACCCAGGCCAACGCCATGGTTTCACCGGCTCCTTACCATGCCGATATTTTTGACATCCCTTCACAGGAAATCTATCCCCAGCTCTGGCAAAAACAGCTGGTGTTGCATGAATTCAGGCATGCGGTGCAGATGAGTAAGATGCGACAAGGATTCGGAAATGTTCTTTATGCTGTTTTAGGAGAACAAGGGACAGCACTGCTTATGGGAGCTTTACCTTTTTGGTTTATTGAAGGCGACGCTGTGTACAGCGAAACCATCCACAGCAAAAGTGGCCGGGGCAGAATGCCGGATTTCACCTATCCGCTGGAAGCACAGGTTCTGGGAAAAAAGATTTATCCCATCGACAAAGCCCAGTTTGGTTCTTACAAGGATTTTGTTCCCGACCATTACACCCTGGGATACCAACTGGTTCTGAATGGGGTACAGCATTACGGAACAGGTTTATGGAACGGTGTTCTCAACGAGGTGGCACGAAGATCTTATACAATATTTCCCTTTACAATAGGACTGCATAAAGCCACCCATATGGGAAAGGTAAAATTCTATCACCATGTGATGAATGAACTCAAAGAAAAATGGGAGAATGAAAATGCGCATTATCAAAAGCCGGATTTTAAAACCATCATCACTAAAAACAAGTTCTATACAAATTACCGCTTCCCCAATGTTTTAAGCAATGGAAATATTATTTTGGAGAAGTCGGGACCTGACGATATCAACCGTTTTGTGATGCTGACACCTGCTGGAAAAGAAATCCGTTTGTTTACCCCAGGTTTTGATTATGACCAATCGCTTTCGTCCAACGACAGTTTGATATGCTGGAATGAAATGGATTTTGATTTAAGATGGAGCAACCGCGATTATTCCGACATTAAGCTGTATAACTACCACACAAAAAAGTTGACACAATTGACCCGCAAGAGCCGCTACTTTGCTCCTGCCCTGTCACCTGATTCAAAATATTTGGTTGCAGTTAAAGTGGATGATCAGGGTCACTATTCGCTTGATTTTTTCGACTTGAGAAGTGGAAAGGTTATAAAATCCTTCCACACGCCGGACAACCTCTTTTTCCTGACACCACACTGGTCCCCAGATTCGCAACATGTTGTAGTTACTGTTTTGGGAAATCATGGTAAAGCTTTGTTATGGCTTAATGTGAACACTTTGAAATATCGTTTACTGATGCCATTTTCCTATACAGAAATGAAATGGCCTGTCACTTATGGAAACTGGGTAATTTATACGGCCGGGTATGAAGACAAAGACAATCTTTATGCTGTGAATATAAACACCGGAAAAATGTTTCGATATATGGATGCCCGTTTCGGTGCTGTGGATGCCACATTTTCCCCTGAAGGGAAGAAAGTATATTTTGCAAATTATACAGCCGATGGTTATAAACCGGCTTTCATGGATTTTGACCCCAGCAAACTTGTTCCTTTCAATCCGCAAAAGAACGATATCCAATATCCGGTGGATAAGCTGGTAAACAAATCAACTTTCATTCTGGATGATTCTGTAGTTCCCGGGAAAGTCTATCCAGTGAAGAAATACAGCCGGTTAGGACATCTTTTCAACCCCTATGGCTGGGGACCTTTTTCTTTGAATTTGAACAATTATGCCTTCAGCCCTGGAGTGTCAATCTTATCGCAGAACAACCTGAGCACGGCAATCAGCTCTTTGAAATATACCTGGGACCGCAACCAGCAAACCGGAAAATACAGTTTCTCTTTTAATTATTACGGCTGGTATCCTGAAATCGGCCTGAATGCCAGTACACAAAACCGACGGACATACCTGACCGACAGCACAGGAGTGCATGAAGTTTTTTGGAATGAGTCCGACCTTTCGGCAAGTTTGAAATTACCCTTGAACCTGAGCCATGGAAAAGTGGTCGCCGGCTTGCAGCCATCAGTCCAATACGAAATCCGTTATCTGACCATGAAACCGGGTTCTCATTACTATTTCAAAAATCCACAAATTGCCAATCTTACGTATCAGTTGTATGAGTATAGTTACCTGAAGACCTCTCCTAAAGACATCTACCCAAAATGGGGGCAAACATTGCAGGTTACGTTCCAAAACACGCCATTTATTTCAGAAACCAATGACCAGTTTGCAGCTCAGGCACATTTTTATCTGCCTGGGTTCATAAGGCATCAGGGAATATCTGTTTATGCTGGTTATGAAAATCAGGAAACGGGAGATTATCCCTTCAGTATGTTGGTGAATATCCCAAGAGGTTACTCCGGTTTGTTTTTCCATCAATACTTTACATTGCAGGCTGATTATGCCTTCCCGATTGCCTATCCTGACTGGGATTTGATTCAGGGAGGATTTTATCTCAAGAGGATTTATTCCCACCTCTTTTACGATTATATGAACCGGATGCCTTACAATGAGGTGTTTTCAAGTACAGGTATAGAATTGTATACAGAATGGAATTTACTCAATAAATTCCCCACTGCTACGTTAGGAGTACGTTGGAATTATTTACAATCTCAAAAAAGCAACACGTTTGATTTATTGTTAGGCATCAATTTTTAAAATTATATACCTATGATTCATCCCATCATGCGGTTTTTGATTACCGTCGTGTCTATCATTATTATCGCTGCAATTCTCCCAGGCATCCGTATTAAAGGATCTGCTTTTTTAACCGCCACTTTTGTAGCAATTGTGATCGCCATACTGAACGTTCTGGTTTATCCCATCATGGTGCTCGTAACACTACCCATCACAATTTTGACTATGGGTTTGTTTTTGCTTGTATTAAACGCAGTGGTTATTGAATTAGCATCATGGATGGTCCCTTCTTTTAAAGTGGATAGCTTCGGATGGGCCTTTGTTTTCAGTATTTTGCTGACGATCGTTACCTTTGTATTGAGGGGTCTTATCTTAACACCTCACGGACATTTATGGATAAAATAAATTCTTCGGGAGGAGAAAGTTGCGGATCTATCGCAAAAGAATTACCCGGGCTACACCTTAAAAACATTATTTTTGCGTTGCTGTACATAAAACAGAATTAGATCGAAATGTGGGCGCTGTATAAAAAAGAAATCAATAGTTTTCTCACTTCCGTGACCGGATTTGTGGTCGTCGGAATCTTTCTTTTAGTTACTGGCCTTTTTTTGTGGGTTTTACCTTCCGGGATGAATGTCTTTGAAAACGGCTATGCCAATCTGGACGGATATTTTGCTCTGGCACCTTATGTTTTTCTTTTCCTGGTTCCGGCAGTGAGTATGCGCAGCTTTTCTGAAGAAAAAAAATCCGGTACCATAGAGTTGCTTTTAACACGCCCTGTGAGTGATTTGAAAATCATCCTGGCTAAGTATTTTGCTGCTTTTTCTTTAGTGGTACTGGCACTTATTCCTACACTTGTTTATTATTTCTCTGTATACCGTTTGGGTTACCCTGTCGGAAATATTGATAGCGGCGCATTCTGGGGCTCATTTATCGGATTGCTTTTTCTGGGTGCTGTTTTTGTAAGTATCGGAATTTTCATCTCTTCACTCACAGATAATCAGATTGTCTCTTTTCTCATTACAGTGCTGATAAGTGCCTTTCTATATATGGGATTTGAATTCCTTTATCCCCTTTTCGGGAACTGGGGTTATTGGGTTGAAATGCTAGGTATTAGTGCACACTATACTTCCATGAGTCGCGGGGTGATCGATTCGCGCGATTTGATTTATTTCCTCAGCCTGATCGTTTTCTTCATCTATCTCACAAATTTTAATCTTTTCAGAAGGAAATGGTAAAAGACAAAGGAAATACAGAAGGGCTTCAGATGAAGCGAAATCATCAAAAGAATCTGCTTTGGATGATTTTGATTCTTATTGTCGTCAACTGGCTTGGTTCTATGTATTACACCCGTATCGACCTGACTGCCGACAAGCGTTTTACACTTTCCAAAGCCACCAAAAACATCTTGGACAATCTGCATCATGAAGTATATTTTAAAGTTTACCTTGACGGTGATTTTCCTGCCGGATTTAAAAGACTTGAACGCCAAACCAGGGAAATGCTGGAAGAGTTCCGTGCCCGTAATCATGATGTTCATTTCATTTTTATCAATCCTTCAGGAAGTTCTGATCCCAAAAAAAGAAGTGAACTTTATCAGGAATTGGTGAGTGACGGGCTAAATCCGACTAATCTTCAGGTAAAAACCAAGGAAGGGTTACAGCAGCAGTATATTTTTCCGGGAGCCATTGTAAACTATCAGGACAAAGCCGTTGTTGCCGGATTGCTGGAGAGCCAGGTGGATGTTCCGCCCGAAGAGGTATTAAATCATTCTGCCGAGAATCTTGAATTCACGCTGGTTAACACTATCCTGAAGCTGGTTGAGAGAAAGAAACCCAATATTGCTTTTCTGAAAGGACAGGGTGAACTGGAAGGCAATCAAATTGCAGATATTAAAAATACACTATCCTCTGATTATGATCTTTCGGACGTTACACTTGGAAATCCGGGAGACAACGATTTACTGGAAAAAACAGACGACTCAATTCATCCTAAATATAACGTACTGATTGTAGCCAAACCTTCCGAACCTTTTACTCACAACAACAAACTGGCACTCGACCAGTACGTGATGTACGGTGGAAAAGTACTTTGGCTTATCGATCCGGTATTGGCAAGTATGGACAGTATCCGAAATTCCGAGAGTACCGTTTCCATCGATTTGCATCTGGGGTTGCAGGAATTGCTGTTTAACTATGGAGTAAGGCTCAATAAGAATCTGGTGTTGGATATGAATGCGACTTCTATTGCCGTGAAAACGGGAGAAATGGGAAACCAGCCCCAGATTTCTTTATTACCATGGTACTATTTCCCGTTGATTACGCCCACTTCCAAAAATCCCATCGTTAAAAACCTGAATAGTGTTCAGATGCAGTTTGTCAGCACACTGGATACTTTAGGGATCAAAGGCGTGAAAAAGACCATTTTACTAAAGACTTCTCCCTATGTAGGCATTGAAAGTATTCCCGGCATTATAAGCCTTAATATCCTGAAGCAAAAGCCCGACCCCTATTTCTTCCATGGACCTGCACAAGCAGTGGCTGTTTTACTCGACGGAGTATTTTCGTCTGATTTTCAGAATATGCTGGTACCTTCTTTAAAGAATGGAAAATTCCCCTTTAAGGAATTAAGCCGCCTCACCAGCATGATCGTCATTTCTGACGGCGATGTCATCAAAAATCAATTACAAATTCCGAATGGAGCACCATTGCCGCTGGGTTATGACCAGTATTCAGGAATTACATACGGGAACAAGCAACTCATCCTGAATGCTCTCACTTATCTGACCGAAGGCCCTGAACTGCTTTCGCTGCGTTCACGCGAAGTGAAACTCCGTTTGTTGGACAAGACGAAAATCAATCAGGATAAGTTGAAATGGCAACTTTTTAATGTGTTTGTGCCATTGATTATTCTTGCTTTGATGGTGGCAATATTTTCAATAGTCAGAAAAAAGAAATACGGAAGGTCTAAAAGTACATAAAGTGAGCTAAAGGTATTATGTTTGAAAAAGCATAAGCTAAAATTTTAAATTAGTAAGAGAAAAAAAACTAAATAACAACTTAAAATTAAAGCTTATGCGCAGTGAATATAATAAGAATTTATTTGATGGTCAAAGCTTTTATTTAG
>JACZJI010000108.1 GCA_014860665.1 Bacteroidales bacterium
CGGACAGCCTATTCATTATGAAATCAAAAGCAACCATTCAAATACACGGTAAAGTAGCCGAGGTGATGGATTATAAAGGTAAAAAGTCAGCTAAAATTGTTTGCAACAAGGAGAGCATAATCATCGATTTGAAAGATTGCCAGAATTTCGAATTAGGGAGTAAAGTCCGCATTTCCGGGGAATTGGTTATCAATGGCATACATCCAATTTCCAACAATATAAATGAATAAAACCTCAAAAAATTGCACTATGTTCGACAAAGAAAAAACCTACTATGAAATTGCAAAGGAAAAGGGTTATTCCCGACGTGATTTCATGAAATTAAGCGCAATGATGGCTGCTATGCTGGGGCTTGAAACCAGTGCTGCGGGTCAAATTGCAAAAGCTTTAGAGACCAAACAACGGATACCCGTAATCTGGTTGCATGGACAGGAATGTACTTGTTGTAGCGAGTCATTCATTCGTTCATCTCATCCAATGGTCGCCGATATTCTACTTGACAAAATATCATTGGATTATACTGAAACTCTTATGGCTCCAGCTGGTCATCAAGCTGAAAAATCGCTGCAGGATACTATGAAAAACTATCAAGGAAAATATATCCTTACGGTAGAAGGCTCTATTCCGTTTGGAAATGATGGTGTTTATTGCTGCATTGGGGGAAAGAGTTTTGAACAGATTGTAAAAGAGGCTGCCGAAGGTGCAAAAGCCATTATCGCATGGGGCAACTGTGCTTCTGCCGGATGCGTTCAGGCAGCCAAACCGAACCCTACCAAAGCCACACCAATTCACAAAGTCATCAAGGATAAACCTGTTATCAATGTACAAGGGTGCCCTCCAATTGCAGAGGTGATGGCAGGTATAATAGTCCAGATACTAACTTTTGGTCAGCTTCCCGAATTGGATCAATTTAAGCGTCCCAAATCATTCTTCTCCAAACGGGTCCATGATTCTTGCTACAGAAGACCAAACTTTGATGCCGGTCTGTTTGTCGAATCCTTTGACGATGAAAATGCAAAAAAAGGGTACTGTCTCTACAAAGTAGGATGCAGAGGTCCTGAGACTTACAACTCCTGCGGTATTATCAAATGGAATAACGGAGTAAGTTATCCTATCCAATCCGGTCATCCATGCCTGGGATGCAGTGAGGCCGGGTTCTGGGATAACGGACCGTTTTACAGAAGGCTTCCTGAAGTTGCCGGTTTTGGCATCGAATCCACAGCTGATAAAATCGGACTTATTCTGGGCGTTGGTGCCGGTGTTGGTATGGCTGCCCATGCTATTTCCACTAACGTGAGAAAGCGGAAATTGATCAAAGAAGGAAAAGATGAAGCTAAATCTGAAAACAAGTAAAAGAATTAAATTATGAAAAGAATAGTTGTAGACCCTATCACTCGTATCGAAGGACACTTGCGGGTGGAAGTTGAAGTAAAAGACGGTAAAATAACAGATGCATACAGTTCTGGAACAATGGTCAGGGGTATTGAAATCATTCTGAAAGGAAGAGATCCCCGCGATGCATGGGCTTTCACGGAAAGAGTTTGTGGAGTTTGTACTACGGTACACGCACTGGCTTCTGTCCGTACGGTAGAAAATGCGTTAAAAATTACCGTTCCACCTAATGCAGATTTAGTCAGGAACTTAATGTTCTGTACCCAGATGATGCAGGACCACGTAGTACATTTCTATCATTTGCACGCGTTGGATTGGGTGGATGTCGTTTCCGCTTTAAAAGCAGATCCTGCCAATACATCAGCGCTGGCACAAAGCATCTCCAGCTGGCCTAAAAGTTCCG
This sequence comes from Bacteroidales bacterium, assembly GCA_014860665.1. Classification (GTDB taxonomy): domain Bacteria; phylum Bacteroidota; class Bacteroidia; order Bacteroidales; family F082; genus Sulfidibacterium. The sequence continues at coordinate 1,796 of JACZJI010000108.1, forward strand.
TTGGCTATTTCAAAGATATTCAGGCAAGAATTCAAAAATTCGTCAACAGTGGCCAGCTGGGTATTTTTGCCAATGGTTACTGGGGACATCCTGCATATAAATTACCACCCGAAGCTAACCTTATGGCAGTTGCCCATTATCTTGAGGCTTTAGCATGGCAAAAGGAAATTGTCAAGATTCACACCATTTTTGGCGGTAAGAATCCACATCCCAACTATTTGGTTGGCGGTGTTCCGCTTTCAGTGAACATTAATGGAGACAACGCCCTGAATTCAGAGCGCCTGGCATATGTAAAACTTCTCCTGGATGAAGCCAAAACATTTATAGATCAGGTTTATATTCCAGACTTACTCGCCGTCGCATCTTTCTATAAAAATTGGGGAGCCATTGGTGGCGGTCTTGAAAATTATCTGGTTTATGGTGATTTGCCCACTAATGGTTATGGAGATGTCTCCAGTTATAAATTCCCAAGAGGAATTATTCTCGGGCGAGATTTGAGTAAAATCCACGAAGTAGATGCAACAGATCCTGATCAGATTAAGGAATACATTGCTCACTCATATTACAAATATGATACAGGTGATGATAGTGGTAAACATCCTTGGGATGGTGAAACCAACCTGAATTATACCGGACCGAAGCCTCCTTATGACCAGCTTAATGTCGAGGGGAAGTACAGCTGGCTTAAAACTCCAAGATGGAAAGGCAACCCGATGGAAGTCGGACCGCTTTCCCGCATGCTGGTAGGTTATGCTTCAGGACGGGAAGATTTTAAAGAAGTAGTGAATGCAGCACTTGCCAAATTGAATGTTCCGGTAACTGCGCTCTTCTCCACTTTGGGAAGGACTGCGGCCCGTGGTTTGGAAACACAGCTGGTGAGCAATTGGGCACAGGAATTTTATGATTCACTCATCACCAACATTAAAAATGGTGATACCAGAATGCACACTGATTATCATTGGGATCCTGAAACATGGCCAAAAGAAGCAAAAGGTGTGGGTATGACTGAAGCTCCGCGTGGTTCACTGGCCCACTGGATTCATATCAAAGATAAAGCCATTGAAAATTATCAGCTCGTTGTCCCCAGCACATGGAATGGCTCACCAAGAGACGCCAAAGGCCAGCGTTCGGCTTACGAAGCTTCCCTTATCGGAACACCGGTTGCCAATCCCGAAGAACCGCTAGAATTGCTGCGGACCATCCACTCTTTCGACCCGTGCATCGCCTGCGCCGTGCACGTTTACGATGAAAAAGGTAGTTATGTACACCAAATCCAAACATTCTAGTCATGTCAAAATTTGTAGACTTCAGCCCTACACTGATGCGTCCAAAATACGTTTGGGAGCTTCCTGTAAGGTATTATCACTGGATTAATGCAATTTCGATTGCTGTTTTGGCAGCTACAGGATTTGTCATTGCAAATCCACCTGCTATCCAAAGCGCTGCCGATGCTTCTCAAAGTTACTGGTTCGGCTGGATAAGGTTTGTCCATTTCGCATTTGCCTATGTCTTCCTTATCAACTTTCTGGTCAGAATATATTGGGGTTTTGCAGGTAACCGTTATGCCGACTGGAGAAATTATATTCCCTATTCCAAACAACATTGGAGAGATATGTGGGAAGTAATCAAAATTGATATCTTTCAGGTTAAGAATGCTGAAAACCCGAGATTGGGTCATAATGCTTTAGCCAGTTTTACCTATTTCATGGTTTTCATCGCTTTCGCAATTCAGGTGTTCACCGGATTCGGATTATATGCAGCCTCCAGTAATTCCTGGTTTGCTTCTCTGTTCAGGTGGGTACCTGGTATATTCGGGGGAGATATGACTACACGTTATGTTCACCACTGGATGATGTGGTTCTTTATTCTCTTTGCGTTGATTCACATTTATCTGGTAGCTTATCACGATTATATCGAAAGAAACGGAATTGTATCCTCCATGATTGGTGGATGGAAGTTCATCAACAAGGACAAGGTAGAACAGGAGCTTGAGTTTGAAATAAAAAAGAAGAAAAACAAAGCAAAATAGATTCTGTAAGATCCTTTTTGAAACCTTGTTTTCTGTATGGTAACCTACTGAAAGCAAGGTTTCTTTTAATTCTCTGATTTCTTTTATGAAATTTAAAATTCTCCTTGAACATTTCGTAAGTTTGGAAAAATTCGTTTATGAATTCTGAAAAGACAATTATTTTAGGTTTGGGAAATGTGCTTCTGAATGATGAAGGAATTGGTGTCAGAACAGCACAAATTCTTGAAAAAATGAAATGGCCTGAAAATATAGAAGTGCTTGATGGTGGCACCGGAGGGTTTGTTCTGCTTTCACTTTTTCAGACCTACAAAAATATGATCATCATAGATGCCAGTCTGACTAATGATCCGGAAGGCACAATAAAAGTAATTGAACCAAAATTTGCAAAGGACTTTCCTAAATCACTCAGCACTCATGAACTGGGATTAAAAGACATGATTGAATCAGCCCATTTATTGCAAAAAGTTCCGCGTCTTTTTCTGATTTCAGTATCCATTAACCCACAACAGGATATGGACATGACGCTTTCCCTCAAAATTGAAGAAAAAATTCCTGAAATTATCCATACAGTGCAATCGATTTTAAAAGATATTTTGGGTTTTGCCTAGAATTTCTCCACCAACCCATGATTTTTGTTATCTAAAAGAGCTCAATTTTAGCAATGTCCTGACCATTTCAACAAAAAAATAAAGTTCATTTCCCAGTGATTTTCAGTTATTTGTTTATTTTTTCACAGATATTTCTCTACAATAAAAAGTATCTCCTGAATTGAAGCAAAAAACTATTAATACAATATAGTTAGACGCATTCTAAGTTGCCGTTTTTTTGGTTTTATTTTCAGCGGGTTTTATATATTTGCAGTTGATAACGGAATTTAAAAAACGCTTTACCATGAAAGTACACAATTTCTATGCAGGCCCATCCATTTTGCCGGATTATACAATTGAACAAACGGCAAAGGCATTGACAGATTTCGCCGGAACAGGCATATCTATAATGTCAATCTCACACAGGAGTAAAGAATTTATTGCTGTGTCTGATGAGGCTCAACAACTCTTTAAAGAACTACTCAATATTCCTGAAGGTTACACGGTACTCTTTCTGGGTGGTGGTGCCAGCACTCAGTTTGCAATGGTTCCATTTAATTTCCTGAATAAGAAAGCTGCTTACCTGAATACAGGTACCTGGGCTAAAAAAGCTGCTAAAGAAGCAAAATTATTTGGAGAAGTAGAAGTGGTTGCTTCTTCAGAAGATAAAAACTTCAACTATATTCCTACCGGATTCACAATTCCTAAAGATGCAGATTATTTCCATATTACCACAAATAACACTATTTTCGGAACGGAAATCAAAGAAGATTTCGACTCTCCGGTTCCCTTGATTGCTGATATGTCCTCTGATATTTTCAGCCGTCCTGTTGATGTTTCAAAGTATGCTCTGATATATGGCGGCGCGCAGAAGAACCTGGCTCCTGCCGGAGTAACTTTTGTAATCATCAAGAATGAGATGCTGGAAAGAGTACAAAGACCTATTCCCACCATGTTTGCTTACAAAACTCATGTTGAAGGTGAGAGCATGTTTAATACACCTCCTGTACTTCCTATTTTTGCTGCACTTCAAACTCTGAAATGGTTAAAGAACAAAGGTGGTGTTGCTGAAATGAATAAAATAAACGTTGCTAAAGCTGAAATGCTTCACGCTGAAATCGAACGTAACCCGCTCTTCAAAATGACTGTCCCGAATAAGAAAGATCAATCCATCATGAATGTTTGCTTTGTTATGAGCGAAGGAAATGAAGACAAAGAAAAAGCATTCCTTGAATTTGCTACACAAAAAGGCATGATTGGAATTAAAGGACACCGTTCAGTTGGCGGTTTCAGAGCATCTTTATACAATGCATTACCGCTGGAAAGCGTTGAAGCACTTGTAGCTTGCATGAAAGAATTTGAAAAAAAATAACAGACAGGGAAACAAGACGTTCCCAAACTTAACCTACTAAAAAGATATACAATGCCTAAAGTTCTTGTAGCTACGGATAAACCTTTTGCTAAAGTTGCCGTGGACCAAATTAAATCACTGTTTGACCATGCTGGTTATGATTGCCGGTTTTTTGAAAAATACAAAAGTCAGGAAGAGTTGGTCGAAGCAGCAAAAGATGCTGAGGCCATCATCATTCGAAGCGACATTATCGATTTGGAAGTACTAAAAAATGCACCTAAGTTGAAAATCGTGGTTAGGGCAGGCGCAGGATACGATAATGTTGATCTAGCAGCAGCAGCCGAAAGAAACGTTGTTGTAATGAATACTCCGGGACAAAATTCCAATGCAGTGGCCGAATTAATCTTCGGCCTTTTGGTTTATCAGGCTCGTAACGGATTTAACGGTACTGCCGGTACCGAACTTAAAGGAAAAAAGATAGGGATCCATGCTTATGGTAATGTAGGTTCCAATGTAGCCCGCATTGCAAAAGGTTTCGGTATGGAAGTTTATGCTCATGACCCTTATGTCCCAAAAGAATCTATTGAAGCTGATGGTGTTCAGGTATTGGACAATTCAGCAGAATTATATGCTACATGCGACTTTGTAAGCCTGCATCTACCAGCGAACAAATACACCATTAAATCTATCAATTACGATTTGCTTTCACACATGAAAGCAGATGCCACATTGGTGAATACAGCACGAAAAGAAGTTATTGACGAGGACGATCTGTTGAAGATTTTTGCACAAAACGAAACCTTCCATTATATTTCTGATATTGCCCCTGACAACAAAGCTACACTTGAAAAAGACTATGGCAGCCGTTGCTTTTTTACACTAAAGAAAATGGGTGCCCAAACTGCAGAAGCTAATATTAATGCCGGTATTGCTGCCGCCAAACAAATCATTGGCTTTTTTGAAGAAGGGATAACAACCTTCAAGGTTAACTAATTTATCGTTCAAACATTCCCTGTGCGTAAAAAATAAAATATGCAGGGATTAATCATCGCTTCCGGGCGATGAAACTAATTTTTTAAAATTTATTATCATGATGGACAACCTAAATGAAAAGATGGAAAAAAATGAACGCGGGGAAAAAACAGAACGCGCCGGAACTTTTTTCAGATTTGAAGATTTGAGAATCTACCACAAAGCACTGGATTACGTCTCCTGGTTGCACGATGTCACCATGCTTTTTCCCGATCCTGACAAAACTCAGTTTACTATTCGTTTTAACGATGCTGCCCGCAACATTGCACTATTTATCGCTGAAGGATCAGCCAGAAACAAAACTCAGTTCATTTACTATCTGCGTATGGCAAAGAGCTCCATTCGTCAGTGCATGGTTTACACAACCCTGGCTTACGGACTGAACCTAATGAGCGAAGCCTACGAGGAAGAATCAAGAAACCAGTTGATGGAAATGACCAAAATGATCGGGGCTCTCATTTCATCTTTACAACGTTCTATGGGTAACGGACATGGAAACAGTAGTGGCTTTAATGGAAACGGAAACGGACATTTAAGAAGGGACGAGGACGATTTGCCTATCGAAGTTTCATTTGACGGAAGCTACATCCCGGAAGATTAATTGAAAAACAGCTGACCCGGAATTCATTAATGAATTCCGGGTTTTTCACAAATTGGACAAATTATGGCAGTACTTAAAGCATTTCGGGGGCTGAGACCCCCGAAGAATCTTGTTACGCAATTAGCATCCCCACCCTATGACGTTCTAAATTCAGAAGAAGCACGGGTGCTGGCTAAGGGCAATCCTTACTCCTTACTTCATGTTATCAAACCTGAGATCGACCTTCCTGAAGATCTGGACCACTACAGTCCGCTGGTTTATGAAAAGGCTAAGGAAAATTTCAAAAAATTTAAAGATCAAAAATGGTTGGCTGCAGATGACGATGAATATCTTTACATCTACGCCCAGACCATGAACGGAAAAACCCAATATGGTATCGTAGGTTGTGCCAGTGTTAACGATTACATGAATGGTGTTATCAAACGACACGAGCTTACAAGAAAAGACAAAGAAGAAGACCGCATGAAACATGTACGCGTCACCAACGCGAATATGGAACCTGTTTTCTTCTCTTATCCTGCTGTAAATGAAATTGACAATATTGTTGCTGATTTCGTCGAAAATAATGAAGCAGAATACGACTTCACAACCCTTGATGGTTTTGGTCATCACTTTTGGGTTATTAATGAACAGGATCTGATCCATAGAATCATCGATCTTTTTGAAGAAATTCCTTCAACCTATGTAGCCGACGGGCATCACCGTACAGCAGCTGCTGCACTGGTTGGAAATGAAAAACGCATGGCAAACCCAAATCATACCGGAGATGAAGAATACAATTATTTCCTTGCTGTGCACTTCCCGGCCAACCAGCTGACAATTATCGATTATAACCGCGTCATCAAAGACTTAAACGGGCTTACCAAAGAAGAATTTCTGTCTGAGCTTGAAAACGGCTTTGATATCAAAATGATTGGTAAAAAAATGACAGCTCCGGAACAGCTTCACTGCTTCACAATGTACCTTGGCGGCGAAGCTTATTCCTTGAAAGCAAAGAACAACACATATAATGACAACGACCCAATCGACGGACTTGATGTCACTATTCTTACAAAACAGGTTCTCGAACCCATCCTGAATATTCACGATCTTCGTACCGATGTCAGAATCGACTTTGTAGGAGGTATCCGTGGTCTGGGAGAGCTGGAAAAACGTGTAGACAGCGGAGAGATGGCAGTAGCTTTCGCTTTATATCCGGTGAGTATGGATCAACTCATAAACATCGCTGACAGCGGTAAGATTATGCCCCCAAAAACAACATGGTTTGAACCTAAGCTAAGGTCAGGCCTTATTGTCCACGAGTTGGAGTAACTATTCAGCAAGAATTATAGTTAAATGACGTTAAAAGCGTGGCGAAATTCATTCCGTCACGCTTTTTTATTTTGTCGATACTTAAAACTGCATATTGAATGAAATCAGAATAGATTTATAATTCTGACATGAACAGTTTCGCAAGTGAAATATTTGATTTATTCTTTTAGGTTTTTAGTAAACAAGCTATTAACCGGACACAGTAACACATTAAAATTATTGAATCGTGAAAAGATAAAATTCGCTATTTTCACAGCACTAATCAATTACACTAATTCTATGAAAATTTTCATGAGCATTCTCCTCGTCTTTTCACTGTCAGTGGTAAAAGGACAGGACGTAAACTTCAAAAAATTTGGTATTGATACCACTAAACATGTTCCCGTTGGTTTAAAAGTTGGCGACAAAGCACCGGCTTTCAGCGCGGTTGATCAATACGGAAACCACCTCAAGCTGGATAAGCTTATTAAAAAAGGCCCGGTAGTTCTTTTCTTTTACAGAGGTTACTGGTGCCCAAGATGCAACCTTCAGCTGCAGAAATTTCAGGATTCTCTCAAGTATCTTACAAACAAAGGTGCCATTGTAATCGCTGTAAGTCCTCAAACTCTTGATAACTCTGAAAAAATCATTCACAAACATGATGTCAGTTTCCATGTGGTTTCAGACACCACAGACAAAATCATGAAAGATTATGATGTCCTTTTCAACGTAACACAGGCATATCAGGATATGGTCTGGAAAGCTATCAAAACGGATATCAGGAAAGTAAATGAGCAGGAAGCAGCTCAATTACCTGTTCCTGCAACTTTCATCATCAATAAGAAAGGAAAAATTGTTTACAAACAATTCAATTACGATTATTACAAAAGAGCTACTGTGAAAGAGGTTCTTGAGCATCTCCCCCACTAATATTTAAAATCAATCAGAAAGAATAGATAAAATATAAGAAGTTTAATTTTTTAATTAGTTATGAAGAAGAGATATCTACTTTTGATTGCCCTGTTTATATCAACAGGACTTTTTGCTCAGAACACCCACCCGAAGGACATTCATTTAAAAATCATGGAAACCAGTGATGTTCACGGGTGTGTCTTTCCACAGGATTTGGTTTATCAGAGAACCCGGAGTGGCTCTCTTGCCCAGGTTGAAACTTATATCAAACAAGAGCGGGCCCAACACAATCAGTCCGTTATTTTGCTTGATAATGGCGACATCCTGCAAGGAACTCCGTTTGTTTATTATTACAACTATGTTGATACCAAAGGAACTCATCAGCTCGCTGTTATCATGAACTATATGAAATATGATGCCGGAACGGTGGGAAACCACGATATTGAGCCAGGACATGAGGTTTACGACAAATTCAGAAAAGAGCTTAATTACCCCTGGATGGCTGCCAATGCAGTGAGCACTACAACAGGGAAACCGTATTTTCAGCCGTATACCATCATTCATCGTGACGGGCTTAAAATAGCTGTCTTAGGCATGATCACACCATCCATCCCAAATTGGTTGCCACCTTCAATCTGGTCCGGAATGAAGTTTGAAGATATGGTAAAGACAGCTAAATATTGGGTAAAATACATACAGGAACACGAACACCCTGACCTTCTGATTGGATTGTTTCACTCTGGTACAGACGCCAGTTATGGATTTCATCAACCGGGAGAACCAATCGAAGATGCGTCGAAACTTGTTGCCAAAGAAGTTCCGGGATTTGACGTAGTTTTTGCAGGCCACGATCATAAAGACGATAATGAAATTGTTACCAATGCTGCCGGTAAAGAAACCGTTTTACTCGATCCGGGTGCTCATGCAGAGCATGTGGCATTGGCCGACATTCACCTGGTTTATGATACTCAGACCGGGAAATATACCAAAGAAATTAAGGGCAGTCTGGTAAGTATGAGAGATTACAAACCTGACAGTATTTTCATGAACCGTTTCATGCCGGATTTTATTCAGGTTAAGAAGTTTGTCGACCGTCCCATCGGACAGTTTACACATAATGTTTATGCTGAAGACGGTTTGTTCGGATCTTCTGCTTTTGTCGACTTGATTCATACATTGCAGTTAGAAAAAACAGGTGCCCAGGTTTCGATGGTATCACTACTTTCCACCACAGCCAAAATCAAAAAAGGCACCATCTATGTACGCGACCTTTTCAAACTTTACAGGTACGAAAATTACCTCTACACAATGTCATTGACAGGAAAGGAAATCAGAGATGCCCTGGAGTTTTCTGCTTCTTTGTGGTTCAATACCATGACCAGTAAAAACAGTCATATGCTTTTGTTTAAACACAATGCAGAGGGACATATCGTTGTTTCAAAATGGAACGGCAAACCGGTTCTGGCAAACCCATACTATGATTTTGTTTCGGCTGCAGGAATCAATTACACAGTTGATTTAAGCAAAAAAACAGGCGATCGTGTATACATCATTTCATTTAGTAACGGAACGCCTTTTGATTTGAATAAAACCTATACAGTGGCTATCAATTCCTATCAGGGCAATGGCGGCAGCGGATTACTCACCGAAGGCGCTAAGATTCCGAAAGATCAATTGGCCGGACGCATCATTAAGAGCTCACAAAAAGACATTCGCTATATGATGATGCAATGGATAGAAGCCAAAAAAGTTGTCAATCCTGAACCACTAAATCAATGGAAACTTATTCCGGAAAGCTGGACAACAGTTGCCGAAAAAAGAGACAGATCGTTTCTGAATGGAGATACGATGAAAGATATGGATGACAACTTCTAAAGTCTGTTCCATATATTAATAAAACAGGCACGCTAACGCGTGCCTGTTTTATTTTTATTTAATCGTTGTAAAATAACCTCACAACAATTCTGACTTATTTTCTGTAAAGCGTTGCTTTCAGCTCCGTAGTATTCCCTACCATATCGTGAACCACAAGTTTGAATTCGTTTTTCCCTTTTTTCAGGTATTGATCGAAATGGTAAACGAGCAATTTCTTTTTAGGTAAATATTCCATCAATATCCAGTGTCCGTTGAGTGTAGGGCGATAGTCTCTGATTCCGGTAGGCTTGTCCTCTATTATCACTTTCAGGCTCTTCTGCTTCACCAGATGTGTCCCGTTTTTAAAATTGACGGGCTTCACAACCGGTTTAATCGTATCAGCCAGGATTGCATAACACCCCAGAGTACGCGCTTTGGTTTCCAGCCATCCATTAACAAACTTACCACCTGCATAGTTGTAGATTTTTGCTCTGTCGTCCTGCGCATAACCGATATACAGCTTTTCCAAAAGTCGATCGTCAATTTTCGGAACTTTAATGGAAAGGTCAAAATACCGCTGCACCGGTGTAAATCGTGTTCCAACCTCGTAAACTGACGATAGCAGATCTTTCTTCTGAGGATACTCCTTCAGTCTGAACAAAAATGAGCGATAAAAAGTATTTTTAGGGAAGTTAAGTCTGATATCCCCTGTATTTATCTTTTCATCCCTGTTAAACCGGAAAGAGTGGCCAACAGCCGGTTTCTTTTCTATTTTCTCTTTCTCTCCTTTACAATTCTCAGCCGGAGCTTCCTGCATACTGAACTTTAAAACAGAAGTATTTCTGTAAATATCCGAGACTTCATATTTGAAATGATGCACCTTGTCATCTTGAAAACGGAAAATTCCTGAATCCTGAACGGAAAAATAATTGGGAACTCTGTTGTTTGTATCTATCTCAGTACGCACCAGCCTGCGATCGGTCTTTTCATAATAATTATAGTCTATCAAACTGTTAATATACCTTGTTGTAAAAAATGAGATTTTATTCATTTCCAAACCCCATACCAGCTGATCATCCTCATACAATTTTATGCTGTAATCCCCGTCACGGTTGGCGACATGGTCCATCACATCATTACTCTGCACACCAAGCGAAAACGGACCTGACACTTTAATTACAGGGTTATTTTTAATAAAACAATCCTTGCCACTGCCCGAAACAAGATAAATGGTTGTATCGGGGACATCTTTCTCGCAAGGTGTGGCATTAGTCTTATAAACAGCAAGCCTGTATATTTTCGGGTCTCTGTGATCCACCACATGAATTCCCTCAAACAACAAAGGATTCACAGGAAACTCGGTCTTTGCCTCCCGGACTTCAAAATGCAGATGCGGCCCGTCAGCTCCGCCACTTTCGCCTGAATAGGCTATCACCTCCCCTTTTTTTACAGGCAGTCTGCCTTTCGGGGGGAAAAGTTCAACTGTAAATGACTGCCGCTGATACTGAATCTTTCTTACATACGCCTGAATTTGCGGATTAAAGCGCTCTAAATGCCCGTAAACCGAAACATAACCATCCGGATGGGTGATATAAAGCGCATTCCCGTAACCTGTCAGAGAAACATTAATTCTGGAAATATAACCACTGGCAACAGCATATACCTTTTTACCGGTTACACCATCAGTTTTAATATCGATGCCTGAATGAAAATGACCTGCACGAAGTTCACCAAAAGTCCCGGATAAATAAAGCGGAAATTCCACCGGAGATCTGAAATTGGTTTTAATTCTTTGTTCCTGCGCACGCAATGGCAAAACAGAAGTCATCATAAACAGAAAAGCAAGACAAAAAAGAAATCCGTCCTGTTTCCGGGGAAAAGTCGTAATCATAATAGTCTCAAATCTAATTATTAGCACGGTCGTTGCCGGAGTGCAAAAATAACAAAATAGCATGAACCAATTTTACCTGTTTAATGTTAACTTCTGATTTCTTAATCAGAAATTCATTGAATTTTAGTGACCAGCTGTAGCCGATTTTATTAACTTTGCGTGTTTTCTGAAGCGGGAAACAAAATGATCTTTTCTTGCAACACTAAAAAGTAAGTCTTTTGAAATAGATTTACTGAGATTAAATTTTTTTGAAGGCAGCAGGAAATTATTGACCGTAAAAAGAGAAAAACTTAGAAATGCAAGAGGCGCAACTAAAGAAAAAAAATATACTGTTCATTATCAACCCTATTTCAGGGGCAAAGCGGGGAACTAATTTAATTGCCAGTATTAAAAAACATATCGACGGGAATAAGTTTGATTATGAATTTAAATACACTGAATACGCCGGGCATGCCATAGAACTTAGTAAAGAAGCCGTCGAAAAAAATACGGATGTTATTGTTGCCGTGGGTGGCGATGGGACCATTAATGAAGTTGCATCTCAGATGATAGGAAGCAAAGCCATCCTGGGAATCGTTCCTTTGGGATCGGGTAACGGGCTGGCGAGGCACCTTGGAATTCCGCGTATGATTCCTTCAGCGCTTAAGCTTATCAACGACTTCCAGGTTACAGATATTGATACCGCTTCTATCAACGGGATTCCTTTTATCAGCATTGCAGGTGTGGGATTCGACGCTAAAGTGGCCAAACTGTTTTCCAAAGTCAAACGTCGGGGATTTTTCACTTATGCAAATCTCATTACCAACAACTACCTAAACTACAAACCAAAAAAATACAGACTCGATTTTGATGATGGCACCACCATTGTAACGCGTGCCTTATTCATCAGCTTTGCCAATTCCAACCAGTTCGGTTACAACACTACTATTGCCCCTAATGCGCAGCTCAGAGATGGTCAGCTTGACATCTGCATCGTTCAAAAGCCGAACATCTTCACACTTCCCATAGTTGCTAACCTTATGTTACTGCGTGCCATCGACAAGTCGCAGTACGTGGAAACCATCAGGGCTTCTCATTTTTTTGTCCGCCAAACAAGGAACCGAGTTGTAAATATCGACGGAGAAGCGGCCAAAATCAATAAGAAATTAGAAATTACAGTCAATCCGCTTTCACTACAGGTAATTATTCCAGACCATGAAATCAAATAAAGACAACCGCATAGTATATTCTACTGACCCGAATTTCGCATATAACAACGACGAAGAGGAGATTCCTGTCGTTTCGCCGGAAAAACAGACACTGCGCATTTCACTGGACAAAAAACAGCGTAATGGAAAAAAGGTAACGCTGATTACAGGATTTCAGGGACCTGAAGATGCGTTGAAAGACTTAGCCAAAATCCTGAAAACGCAATGCGGCGTTGGTGGTTCAGTCAAGGATGGCGAAATTCTTATCCAGGGCGATTTCCGACCAACAGTCAAGGCTTTATTGGAGAAGAAAGGTTACAAGACCAAGGTTTTGTAATCATTTTTTGTAGAGACGCAAGATCTTGCGTCTCTACAGGGGTTTTTATAGCTGCGGCATCAATGCCCTTCAAGATATTCAAAAATAGCGGAGAAGTCCAGCCTTCCCATACCCTTTGCCTTTGCACTTTCAAACATTTCCTTCGCCACGTTGGCAAGATAAAGCGGCTGATTGTTTTCATATGCAGAAAGCGCTGCGAGGTGCAGATCCTTGTGCATCCATTCCAGCGGAAACATTACTTCGTAATTCCCCGTTGAAATCGCGTTGATCTTATTTTTAACAAAAGGTGGCGTCACGATAAGATTAGGCAAAGTATCCAGCAGAAACTCCCTCGAAATACCCATCTTCTCTCCCAGCAACACCGCTTCCGAAAACAAAGCCATCGACTGGGCCATCATCATGTTGATGATCATTTTAAAGGAAGCTCCCTTTCCGGTTTCACCCATATAAAAAGTCTTCTTCCCCATCATATTGAAAAATCCGTCCAATTCGCTGGCTTCTTCCTCTGTTGCCCCAACCAGAAAGAGTAAGTCGGCATTTTGAGCCTGTGGCTTGGAACCGGAAACCGGTGCATCCAGAAACTTCACACCGACTTTTTCAGCTTCAGCTTTCGACTGCATGCTAAAAGAAGGGTTCACGGTAGTGCAGTCAAGCCACCACGCACATTTTTTCATGGACTGCAACACATTGCCTTCACCCCAGAAGACATCGGCAACTACCTGGGGAGTGGAAAGCATACTGAAAACCACATCTGCGTCCCTTACGGCTTCCGCAGCCGAACCGGATACCCTTGCTCCCATTTCCCCGAGAGGTAAAGCACTTTCCATTGTACGGTTATAAACCGTCAGATCTACTTCGTTTTTCAAAAGATTGGCAGCCATCCGACTGCCCATAATTCCCAAACCTATAAAAGCAACTTTCATTTTATCTGTTTTTTGCTTCAAAATTAATATAAAAGCCCAAAGTCGGAAGACAGAAGATGCAGTCTTCAGCTTTAGGCACTTTTTCTCCCGTTTTTTTTGACTTTTAAAATATTTTCTTATATTTATGGGACAAAAAGCCAAAACCTGCACATGATTCAATGAACAACTCACAATAAAATTAATGTTATGCAACCCAATTTAATTAAGAAACCCTGCCCGGTTTGTAAAACAAAATTAAGAGCAAGTTATTCCAACCGGTGGGATGAAATCATCCGCTGCCCAAACTGTGGCGCGCTGCTTATCGATAACCCCAAAAGAAAATCGACAGGAATGTTTATTAGTATCGGGGGGTTGGTACTATGGTCAATCATCAGTTTCTGGATTGGCACCAGCGTACTGCTTCTTACTTCCATCGTTGCTGTTAGTTTTCTTATTTCTCTTCTGATCCGGAATTTTGCAGCCGTAAGAAAAGAGCTGGTTATACGGAATATCGAAACACAAGCCCTTTCCTACATCAATAAATCCGAATGGGACGAAATCGTTCAGAATAGAGAGGGCCGGGAAAATGTCTTTGAGATTATTGAAGAGCTGTAATAATTTCTTCCGGCGCTTCTATTTAAGCCACAGCTAGTCCAAGTTTACAACCCGAATTCTAAAGTCTGTAAAGACGCTATGTATGGTGTCTTGAACTATTCCAAACATATCTATCAAGGTATTTGCTGTAAAAAAATTCCCTACTTTTACTCCGTTAAAAACCAAAAACCCGGCCTGAATTAAATCAAGGCTGATTTATTAAAGATTCCACACAACTGTTGCTTTGGCAGCAGAGGTGTCTGGTTTTGAAGAATAGCACCATACTAAGTATGGAATCCGTTCTTATATATTTTATTTACTAACCCTTTAAACCATAAATTATGGCAAACTTCAAATCAAGATCTGAAGCACAGGTTCTCGAAAACTACCGGGTGGCTTTGGAAAATGTGGAAACCCAGGCAGAAATTGCTGCCACCCTCACCGAATTTGGCTACGACAATACTGTCATCGCCAATGGTAAACAACTTTACGAAATGGCCCGTCAGGCTTTCGATGCCAACAAAACCGAAGACCAGGAAACCAATGTCGCTTACGATGCATTTGACCGGCAATTCAAAAAAGTCTATGAACATTTTGTTGTTCTGCGAAAAAAACTCAGGATTATTTTCCGAAACGATCCTGTTATTCTAAAAAATCTGGGTGTAAGCGCCAGTATCCCCCATCCCTATGCACAAAAGGTAGCAACCATCAGGACTACACTGCAGACTTTGAATAACGACACTGCATCAATGCAAAAGATGGCAGCTCTTAACGTAACCCCTGAAAATATCAGCACATCTCTTTCAGATCTGGAACAACTTGACAAATTAAGGGCAACATATCTTAGAGAAAAAGGTGAATCGCAGGCAGCCACTATGGCAAAAGACAGCGCCCTGGGCGATTTGGGTATTTGGATGCGGGATTTTCTGGATGTAGCTCGTATCGCATTAGAAGACAACCCACAATTACTGGAATCATTAAATGTTCTCGTTAGAAACTAATTTTTGTAATCATTGTTTGTGCACCGGTTTTCATTGACATTTATGCCGATGAGGCCGGTGTTTTTAGTTTTGAGACTTTATAGCTTCCGCAGAACAGGCTGGACCGGTTGCACAATAGACCAGACCTCCGCAGAACTGCCTGGACTGCCCACACAATAGCCTGTACTTCCGCAGAACTGTCTGGACTGATTGCACAATAGGCTGGACTTCCGCAGAACTGCCTGGACTGCCCGCACAATAGGCTGGACTTCCGCAGAACTGCCTGGACCAGTTGCACAATAGGCTGGAGCGCTGCAGAATCTACCGGAGCATTTATACAGTTCCTTAATTCAAGGTCAGGACATATTTCACTTGTGTACCATTAATTTTTCCTGATGAAAAATGTAACTTTTCTAAATTTACTGTACTAAATAGACAAACCCCAAAGATTGAAACATTGAGCAAAGAAGAAAGGTTCAACAGCATTTTAGCCGAAAACAGCGAAAGGATACGGCGCATATGTAATTATTACAACTCAGACCCTGATGATCAGAAAGACATGTATCAGGATGTAC
>JACZJI010000109.1 GCA_014860665.1 Bacteroidales bacterium
CTAATATTTAGTGTATTCTTATTTTTTATGGCTTGCACAGGAATCTATGCGCAAAATAGTATTTCTGTTAGTAATATGTTTCCTCAATATATGAGTTTGAACCCGAATAATTATGCACACGGTGCGCAGGAAATGACATTTCAATATTCGCAGTGGATTAATTATATGACCCTGATAGATTATTATGGAGAGCCTGCATTTTCAATTACGGTCCAGTTGGTTTCTGCACATAAACCCAGGGGCATGGAACTGAAAATTGAAGCAGGTCCTTACAAAGGATATAGTACAGGAGCTGTGGGAACTCCGACAGGAATGAAAACAGTTACAAAAGATGCACGTGTGTTGATTGATAATATAACAACCAGTTATACGGGTTCTGGAAGGGGACAGGGGCATCACACGGTATTATTCTTTTTTGTTCCGAATAACATAAAAGCTGATACGGGAACCTATAAAGTAAATGTAGTATACACCCTGATGCAATAAGTTTTCAAAATACATCAAAGTTTAAATAAATGGCAGGATATAAAGAAACAACAAGGCAGAAAATGATTTCCATGATGTATTTGGTTTTATATACGTTGTTGGCTTTAAATGTCTCAAAGCAGGTGCTTGATGCATTTATCGTTGTAAATGACAACATTGTTCTGACAAATAAAAATCTGTCTCAGAGACTACAGGATATTTATCATGGCTTTGAAAGAGACTATCAGTTTAATCCGGGTAAAGTAAAACCCTATTGGGAGAAAGCCAAAGAGGCAAGAAAACTTTCGGGTGACTTTCTGAATTACCTGGAACAAATTAAGTATCAGCTGATCTCAACAACAGAGGGTATTCCGGTTGATTCTGCAAAAGTAGCATTGCTCAGAAACCTTACAAATAAAGACAACTATGATAAGCCAACCAACTTTTTTTTAGGAAATACAGATGATGGGAAAACCGGGGTTTCAATACAATTGAAAACCAGGCTGAATGAATATCGTGAAAAATTACTCAGCCTGGTTGATAAATCCGATTTTAAGGATATTCAGTCTAATTTGTCCACAACCGGTCCTTACTACAATGCAGACGGTCATAAGGAAAACTGGCAAATACACTTTTTCTATAATACCATATTGGCAGCAGACGTTACAATCTTAAATAAATTTAGGTCAGATGTGTATAACGCAGAATACGAGGTTGTAGATAATCTTTATAAATCCATTGGAAAAGGAAATTTTAAATTCGATAAAATAGAAGCCAAAGTTTTGCCTAAAAGTGACTTCGTATTTATGGGCGATGATTACCGCGCTGAGGTGCTGGTGGCTGCCTACGATACGGTACAAAGCCCGAATGTTTATATAATGAAGGGGGTTGATTATTTGCCTTCTGATAAATATAAAGAGGCTGATTCATTGTCGGGAAAACCGGGAAAGCTTATGATAAACTTTCCTGCCTGGAAAGAGGGTGTTAATAAATATGCAGGATTTGTAAGAGAAAGGTCTGCTAATGGTGAGATGAAGGATTATCACTTTAGCGGTGAGTATATCGTGTCCAAACCATTAATTACAGTATCGCCCAAAAAGATGAATATATTTTATATCGGGGTCGATAATCCAGTCTCCATTGCTGTTGCAGGGATTCCGATTGAAGATTTAATTCCGACAATTTCCTGCGGGACAATAAAACAGCAGGGACCCGCAGGTGACGAATGGATTGTAAATATTCCTCCGGGCAATAAGCTGGCACTTGTCAAAATATATGCAAACATTGATGGTGAGAAACGTCAGCTGGGTTCAAAAATGTTCAGGGTAAAAGAAATACCAACCCCTTTAGCAACAATTGGCGGTAAAAATTCCGGCTTTGTAGACAAAGAGATCATACTGGCGGCCGGAGCGCTGGTCCCTAAAATGCCGGATGATTTTGATTTCGATCAGTCCTTTGTAATCAGTTCATTTACTATGACATTGCAAAGAGGGTTCGATGTTTATCATTTCAAATCAAATAGTGCCAATCTTACGGTTGAAATGAGGGACCAGATTAAAAGGACAAACAGAGGGCAGAATATTATTTTCGAAAACATTACTGCCCGCGATTCCAATGGCGTTAATCGGGAACTTGCCCCTATTATTATTAAAATCAGTTAAAATTATTATAAGTTTTAAAAAATATTTTTTTTGAAATCAGGTTTTTAGTAACCGCCATGAACCTAAAAATTAAAGTTATTGAAAACCTGACAAACAAACAGCAGAAATTTTTTACACTTTATTAAAAACAGCTCTGGAAAAAGGCGAAGCAAACCCCAGAAATTTACCCCCTCTTACAAATCACCCGGTTGGTGCAACAAAAGAAATAATCTGCCAGGAGTATTTGCCTTAGGTGGAAAGGTTAAAAGAATATGATGACTTTGTTACTGCTCAAACGTATCGGAGAAGAAGGCATAGAAAGTATTTTCACACACTCTGTTGATTTGTGCGGGCCACAGGCCAGAAGTAAGATGGTTTTGTCGGACACCACGGTCCAGGAAATCAATGTCACCTTTCCTGCCGATGCCAAACGTGCTAAGGAAATCTAAAGAAAGACTTCCAGATGGAACAGAATTACCTGACTGACAGTAAATATCCGAAAATCAATGCGATGATTACTGCAACAGGTGGGAATTTGAAGAAGTTAAAGCAAGAATTTCTTTGGCTTTATTTTTCTTTTTGGAAAAATCTCAAAATATTACTCAACCAAAATCAATTTGACTTAAATTTTGGTTGATAAGGATCGACTAAATAGCTGAATCCGACGGATTTTGTATATTTACCTTCATAAAACAGATCATTGATTTTATGAAAATCCATCCTTTATTAAAGATCGGGGTACCGATAATCTTTGTGGTGTACCTGATTCTCTATATTCTGTTGACTCCCAATGGTTCCAGACAGATTTCCGATGCTTTTGTCGTTGTCAATGACAATGTCGTTTTGGCAGATAAAAATCTTTCACAAAGACTGCAGGATATCTACAGGGGCTTTGCGATAGAGCATGAGTCTGATCCGGGGAAGGTGAATCCCGACTGGGAAAAGGCAAAACAGGCCAGGAGGCTTTCCAATGATCTTCTGAACTATCTGGAACAAGTTAAAAACCAGGTAATCGCCAGGACAGAACATATCCCGTTGGATTCTGCAAAAGTGATCCCGTTAAGGAGTCTGAAAAGCGGAGATGATTATGAAACGCCCACCAGGTTTTTCCTGGGTAATCAGGATGACGGCAGGTCGGGCGTCGCGATAAAATTGAAAACCAAAATAGAGGATTTTAGGAACAAGATGCGCGAGCTGGCTGATAAATCCAAATTAAAAGATATCGATTCCCTGCTTTCCACCAACGGTCCCTATTTCAATACTGATGGTCGCAAACAAAACTGGCAGCGGCACTTTTTTTACCATACCGGACTCGTGGCGGATATTACCCTTTTGAACATAATTAAGTCTGCAGTCTACAATGCAGAATATGAAGTTGTCAATAACCTTTACAAAACCGTCGGGAAGGAAAGCTTTAAGTTCGATAAAATTCAAGCCAGGGTCCTGCCAACAAGCAATTTTGTTATTTTGGGTGATGAATATAAGGCACAGGTATTCGTTGAGGCTTACGATAAAAGCCAGAGCCTGAAAGTTTATTTAATGAATGGCGTGGACTATCTGCCGGCGGATAAGTTTAAAGAAGCCACGGAATTAAACGGCAAACCGGGAAATATAATGATCCGTTTTCCAGCCAGGAAAATGGGGATGAATAAATATGCCGGTTTTGTGAGGGAAAGAACTTCCAAAGGGCAAATAAACGATTATCATTTCAGCGGTACCTACACTGTCTACAAACCTTTACTGACAGTTTCCGCAACAAAGATGAACATTTTTTATATTGGGCTCAGTAATCCGGTTTCCATTGCCATTTCTGGAATTCCAACCCAAGATGTGTTTCCGACTATTTCCTGCGGAACCATCCAAAGAAATCCGGAGGGAAATAACTGGTTAGTGAATATCCCGCCCGGGAACAAACTTGCTCTCATTCAGGTGTACGCCAACGTCGACGGTGAAAGACGACAGTTGGGCTCGCAAATGTTCAGGGTAAAAAAACTTCCTTCTCCCTTTGCAACGATTGGCGGCATGAGTTCCGGTGGTATCGATAGTAAAATTTTGCTGGCTGCCGGGGTCCTCTCATTGCAAATGCCTGATGATTTTGACTTCGACGAGACTTTTACCATCAGCTCTTTTACTATGACGATTCAGAGGGGTTTTCAGGTTTATCATTTTAAATCAAATAATGCTTACCTGACTCAGGAAATGAGAGATCAGATCGAAAGAATGAACCCGGGCCAAAACGTCGTTTTTGAAAATATCATTGCACGCGATCCTACTGGCCTCAACCGAAAGCTGGCTCCTATTATTCTGACAATCAACTAAAAATGTTACAAATCTTTAAAATATTTTTTTTAAATCAGGTTTTTGGTAACTTGCAATGACCTAAAAATTGAAAATATGGAAAACCTTACAAAACAAACAGCAGAAATTTTTGACACCTTGTTAAAAACGGCATTGGAAAAAGGAGTAGCAAACCCAAGAAATTTACCCCCTCTTACAAATCATCCGATTGGTGCAACAAAAGAAATAATCTACCAGGAGTATTTGCCTTATGTGGAAAGGTTAAAAGAATATGATGACTTTGTTACTGCTCAAACGTATATTGGTGATTTTGCAGTAAAACCAGTAAACATAATAACAAAAGAATTTATAGATAAAGGTGGTTTTGTTGGAATTTATACCGAATACAAAAAAGAAATTGACCAAGCCGAAAAGAGAGGCAGACTTGAATTTGAATAATTAAGATATGATGTTGCTATTTCAGAATTCCTTTCAAAAACTAAATGGGGCCTCACCTGTCCTCTTCTGTATATAGATCTTGGGGTAATGCCAATTTTAGAGTCATGAATTTTCTGGAAGCATTCTAAAATCTTTGTTGGAACTTTTAACCGGTGCTTTGCTGAAGGATCCCTAAGTTATTTCCTGTAAATAGGACCTGCAAAAGCTCATGAAAGCAAAAATTGATTTTAAGCACCATTATTTAAATTATTCATAATACATCCACCATTCCACAGTAAATGCTGTTGGAAATGACTTCATAGGGATAATTGCCAAAAAGCACTTCCTGCTTTACAAACCTGTACTTGCGCCTTTAGTTTTTGATCATTGATTGTTAACAGGTTTTATTGCACTGAAACAATAATAACGGATCAGATCTTTCCGGTAACAGCGATGGAGGGCCCAGCCTGATTCCGGGTGACGACGTGAAAATTGGTATTTGGTGGGATAGAAAATAAAGTATAATGGAATGGTAGCCAAACCCCAGAATGCCAGCCGGTACATGTGCCTGACGGATTTCCTGATATGATCTGTAAGGTTCTCGGTCTGAATGGTATCAAACCCTTCCTGCTTCAGTTTCTTAACAGTCTCCGGTACATCGTCCAGATCACTGACGGCCCATCGGTGCAACCACCAATCCAGTGATTTACGGTTCCCGGGCCTTTTCCCCTTTTCAGAGAGGTAATAATCCAGGATGACGATTTTCCCCCCGGGCTTTAGCAAGCGAAAAGCCTCTTTGTAAAAATCTGCTTTTTCCTGAGCATGACAGATACTTTCGATGCCATAAATCAAGTCAAAACTTCTTTCCGGAAATGAGGTGTTTACAAAATCCTGCACGGAAAGGTTCACCTTTCCTTCCAGTCCGGCCTCGTGTATATAATGCTTTCCCTGAATGACCTGTGCCTTGCTTAAGGTAATTCCTTCTACACTACAGTGATGGTTCTTTGACAGGTACATGGCAGTCCCCCCGACGCCGCAACCCGCATCCAAAATGTGAGCACTTCCGCTATTTACAATGAATCCGGCCACTTTTTCGTTGGCATTCTGAAGTGCTTCGTGCAGATTTTTTGTGTCTTGATACCAAAGGCCAAGATGCAAACCCTTGCTTTTGTTCAGCTGCCAACCCACCTTGTAATGCATTAACGTGTGGTTGTAGTAAGTGGCGACCTCCTTATTTGAAAACATAAAAATGTTGTTGCGTTAAATAGCTTTAAAGTTGTTTTTTGTCAGGATCCGACGCCGCCAAAATTAATAATATATCAGTAGAAATATAGTTTTCAGGAGGCCAAACCAGACATCTTTTATATCTTTATAGGCGGTTAGTAAAATAAACAATGAATTATGAAGTCTGTTTTTTCTTTCAGGATGACCGCAATTTTGGTTCTTGTGTTGATATTTTCAGCCTGTTCCAATGATCACAAAAAGCAAGGAACCTTATTTCAAACTTCCACCATTAATGCGTTGCTTCAGGGCGATTACGACGGTACTATGACTTTTGGCCAGCTGAAAAAACATGGTAATTTCGGACTGGGAACCGTCAATACACTCAACGGAGAAATGGTAGGCCTGGATGGTAAATTTTATCAGGTCAGAACGGATGGCAAAGCCTATCTGATCAGTGATACTATGAAAACCCCTTTTGCTGAGGTTACTTTCTTTAAGCCGGATACCACGGTTTCACTGGATGATTCCATCGGCAGCTTTGAACAGTTGCAGTCGTATCTCGACAAATTGCTTCCCACACCTAATATCTTTTATGCTTTCAGAATTACCGGCCGTTTTGATGATATTGAAACACGGAGTGTCCCGCAACAGCACAAACCGTATCCGCCGTTGACAGATGTAGTTAAAAATCAGGCGACTTTTGAATTTCACAATGTGGAGGGAACAATGGTCGGTTTTCGTTGCCCTGACTTTGTGAAAGGGATCAATGTTCCCGGTTATCATGTTCATTTTATCACCAGTGACCGCAAGGCCGGAGGACACATGCTGGCCTGCAAATTCCATAAAGCCAACATTGAAATAGAATATCTTACTCGTTTTAAAATGGATCTGCCACGAACAGCTTCTTTTTACAATCTGGACTTGAATCAGGAGAAAGCCAAAGATTTGGAGAAGGTGGAGAAGAAGTAAACTGATTGAAATTGATAAAGATAAAAGGCAGATTTTGAAGAAAGTTGAACAATGTAAATTAAGATCTAAGAAAGAAAAAGCGATCCAACTTGCGCCAGACCGCTTTAAATGTTTTCACAACGGAATAATCCTTATTGTGAATTGCTTCGATTTGAAC
>JACZJI010000110.1 GCA_014860665.1 Bacteroidales bacterium
TTCAAACAACGGTTGACCTTTTTTAATATAGTCACCGGTTTTATCAACAAATAATTTCTCAATTCTTCCGTTAAATTTTGCAGGTATTGTTTTTCTGTTCTGCTCAACAAAATCCATATAACTATAAGCAGATAACTCTTTTTCCAACCTTTCATTCTTAATCTTAACTGTTGATACGTTAGCAAGAACCTGCGTATCTGTAGTCAGAGTTAACATTCCTTCCATATCTGATTTATCGGAAACGTTAGTCGTATCATCAATAATTTTTTTAATTAAATCCATTCCGCAAATTGGACAGGCTCCGGGCCCATCCTTATGCACCTGAGGATGCATTGTGCAAGTCCAATATTCATTTTTATTTGAGTCGTCTGAATTTGAGCAAGCAGCAACAAATAAAAAAATAAGTGTAAAAAGTATTAATAAATATTTAGAGTTTTTCATTTTAATAATTTCCTTCCGATAACAATGAATTTTTAAGATTTGTACCCACCATCATCTCAATTTCTGCAATTGCCATCTGACGGTCGGCTTGAACCATGTAATAATTCATCTGCTGCATTAACAGCATGCGATATGAATCAATTACTGTCGTAATAATTGAACGGTTGTTCTGGTAATTACTAACCTGCGATGTGACTGCCTGTTGATAATTGGGAATAATTTCTGTCGCATAAAGGTCAATCAGTTCATTGGCGGTGCTTAATCTGACTAAAGCCGCTTTCATATTGGCAAATATTTCACGCTGCATATCTGTTCGCTCGTATTCAATCCCTTTAATTCCGGCTAAAAGTTCTTCTTCCTTTGCTTCATACTTGCCGCTTGACCATGGAACAAAAGGAAGAGTAATTGAGGCCATCAGTGAATACATATATTCAGTTTCCTGAGGTTCATGAGCGAGCATCGACAAATCTGTTTTTGATGTCAGAATCATTCCGCGAGGCATTCTCATTATCATTCCCTCCAGCATTAAATCAGGAACAAGTTCACTGTTATTCGCTGTAATCATCGCTTTGTTCATTTCAATCATACTACTCATCTTCTGCAGAGATGGATTTCTGTTAATAAGAATTTCCTCAAGTTGTGATTGAGAATATTTGAGTGAATCGCCGGAGATTTCCCCGTCAGTCATAATATCAGACGATTCAAGGTTACGCCCGAGCAGCTGGTTCAGCTTATAAATTTCTGATTCACGTTGTTTCTTAAAAATAATAAGCTGTGCATTATTTGATGCTACTTCGCTTCGGACAGTAAATACATCTGCCTGATTAATCCTGTTTACTTGATAAATAATTTCGATTGAGCTTAAAAGATCATTCATCAATTCAATAGTCTCTTGCTGGACTTCAATTTTTCTTTCAATCTGCCAAATGTTGTAGTAAGTCATCTTTACCTTTGCGGTAAGACTTGCTTTGTATGCATCGTAGTCATCTTTTATTACTTCAACATTTTTCCGTTCTGTTTCACTCATTTTTCCTAATTTACCCCCGAGAGGAAACATTTGTGAAAGAGAAAGAGAGTTCGATATTGCTTTATCCCACAGATTTATTTCGTCAACAGGAACTTGAGAGAATTCCACGGATAGATTTGGAGGCGGAAGATAATGAACAGATTCACTTCTATACTCTGATGCCTCAATTCTGTATTGTAACGATTTTAACTGAGGATTATTTGCAATAGCCTCATTAACCAGCGAATCAATTGACTGCGCTCTAACCTGCCCACCTATTAATAAAATTATAATAACCGATAAAATAGTTATAAGAAAATTTTTCATTTATTCTCCCTCCTTCATCCAATCGGACATTTTAGATAATTCCAATGTTCCTTTTCTTAATGCACGTTCTTTCATAATTGCAAAAAGAATTGGGGTTACAACAAGCACGTGAACTGCAGATGTTAAGAGACCTCCAATCAAAGGGGCGGTTAAAGGTTTCATAACATCTGAACCAGTTCCTGTTGCCCACATAATCGGAATCAATCCAATCATAGAAGTTCCTACAGTCATTAGTTTCGGTCTAAGTCTCAACACCGAACCTTCAACTGTGGCTTCATAGATGTCCTTTTTTGTTAATGGTCCTCTTGTTCCTTTTTTATGAGCACGAATTCTTTTATCAAGTGCCTCGTGTAAATAGACGACCATCACCACTCCAGTTTCAACAGCGACACCATATAAAGCAATGAATCCTACCCAAACTGCGACTGAAAAATTGTAGCCGAGAATGTAAACCATATACATCCCACCAATTAGTGCAAATGGAACTGATAACATCACAACGCCAGCTTCCATATAATCTTTCAATGTTAGAAAGAGTAGCACAAAGATTATTAAGAACACAACAGGCATAATGATTTGAATAGTTTGCTGTGCACGAACTTTACTTTCATACTGACCACTCCAGGTATAACTATAACCGGCTGGAAGTTTAAGATTATCTTCAATTACTTTTTTCGCATCAACCATTACATTCCCCATATCTCTGCCACGTGTGTTCATAAAAACAATTGATCTCAGCATCCCGTTTTCGCTGCTTATCATTGGTGGACCTGTAAGAACTTTCACATCTGCCAATTCGGAAATAGGGAGATATGTGATTGCATTTTGTTCAGTGGTCAATAATGAATAACCACTTTGACTACTAGTAGGTTGAGTAGTAACACCTGCATTGTTTGTGCTTCCCATAGAGGACATTCCGCCACTGCTATTACTAATTCCGATTGATGAATTATTATTCATCGTAGATTGAACATTCATTGGACTTGATAATGAAACAGGTACTATTAGACTTTTAATTTCCTCAACATCATCACGGTAATCTTTTTGATAACGCATTCGTATTGGGAAACGCATTCTTCCTTCGATCACCACGCCTAAATTTTGTCCTCCGATTGCAGTTTCAATTATATCTTGCAAATCACTTATGTTTACACCATATCTTGCGGCAACTTCTCTTTTAATTTGTATATCTAGATAGTATCCGTTTTGGACACGTTCGGCAACTACATCAGCTGCCCCATCAACATTTTTTAATAATCCTTCCGCCTTTATCGCATAAACTTCTAAAGTGTCTAAGTTCTCACCGAATATCTTAAATCCAATATCAGTTCTTACTCCGGTTGCAAGCATATTTATTCTGTTTATAATCGGCTGCGTCCATCCATTTGTCACTCCGGGAATTTGAAGTTTGTGATCCAGCTCAGCAACTATATCCTGCTTTGTAACTCCTGGTCGCCAATCATCTTTAGGTTTTAATACAATAATAGTTTCGATCATACTCAACGGTGCGTTATCCGTAGCAGTTTCTGCTCGTCCTGTTTTTCCAAGTACGTGATGAACTTCGGGAACTGTTTTAATTATTTTATCCTGTTCCTGTAAAATTCGATTGACCTCAGTAATTGAAGCACCGGGAAGAGTTACAGGCATATACAATATTGAACCTTCGTCGAGTGGAGGCATAAATTCGCTGCCTGTATTCAAAACCATCGGGACCGTAATTAATAATGCTATAACATTAATTGCGATAGTAATTTTACGATGCTTTAATACCCAATGAATCAATGGTTCATAAATTTTGATAAAGATTCTTGTAATAGGGTTTTTATTTTCAGGTTTGAAATTACCGCGCATCAGCATTGTCATTAAAACCGGAATAAGGGTAAGCACAATAAAAGCTGAACCGATCATTGTAAATGATTTGGTGAAGGCTAATGGCTTGAACATTTTTCCTTCCTGCCCTGTTAGCAGAAAAACAGGAATGAATGAAACTAATATGATCAACTCAGAAAAAAATATTGCCCGCCCGACTTGCTTAGCAGAATCAATAGATATCTTTTTATACTCTTCTTTTGTAAGAGAACCTTTTTCTTCAATTGCTTTTGCAATGTTTCGATATGCATTTTCAACAAGAACAACTGATGAATCAACTATTACTCCTATTGCCAATATTATCCCACCAAGGCTCATTATGTTTGAAGAGATATCAAATGTGTACATTAAGATGAACGAAATGAGGACTGCAATCGGAATCTCAATAAGTATTCTTACAATACTTCTGATGTGCATAAGAAATAGAGCAATTATTATAGAGACAACAATAGCTACCTCAATCAATGCTCTTTCTAAAGTTCCAATAGCTTCTTCAATCAATGTGCTTCTATCATATGATGCAATAATACTAACTCCGGGAGGAAGTCCGGGCGATATCTCTTTTATCTTCTCCTTTACTCGTTCAATTACATTCTGTGCGTTTTCACCGGTTCGCATAACTATTATCCCGCCGACAACCTGTCCTTCACCATCTTTTTCTAATGCACCACGTCGTATATCACCGCCAAGCTGAACTTTTGCCACATTTTTTATAAGGATAGGAATCCCATTCGTAAAAGATTTTACAACCGTGTTTTCAATATCTTCTTTTGATTTAATATATCCCTGTCCGCGAACAAAATATTCGGCATCACTTATTTCAACTATTTTTCCGCCGACTTCATTGTTGCTTCGCTGAACAGCACTAACAATATCAGATACGGTTAAGTTATATGCTCGTAAATCATTTGGATTTACGTCAACCTGATATTGTTTTACGTATCCTCCGATACTTGCTACTTCTGCTACACCATCAACGGCTGCAAGCTTGTATCTTATATACCAATCTTGAACGGATCGAAGAGTCCCGAGATCATAATCTTTGCCTTCAACTGTGTACCAAAAAACATGACCAACACCCGTTCCATCAGGTCCAAGTGTTGGAACAACACCGGCTGGTAGCTGTGCTTGTATTGTGTTCATTCTTTCGATGACTCGTGATCGCGCAAAGTACAGATCTACATTGTCATCGAAAATCACAAAGACGAATGACATCCCGAACATTGAATTTGCTCTTACAGCTTTTACATCCGGTAATCCCTGTAATCCGGATACAATCGGAAATGTTACCTGGTCCTCAATGATCTGAGGTGAACGTCCCATCCATTCTGTAAAAACAATTACTTGATTTTCAGAGAGGTCAGGAATTGCATCAACAGGTAAATTTATCACACTGTAAATACCATATCCGACAATTATGATGTATAACAGGATTACTATGAATCTGTTATTAGCTGACCAATCTATTATTTTTTCAATCATTTTCTTTTCCTAATTCAATTAATAAAATTTATTAATAGACATAGCCAAGGATGTGCTTATCCTTTAAGCTAATCTAGGAAAAGAAGAATCAGATTAGAAGTAAAGAATTGTCGAGGTATATAGAATTTGAATAACTTGCAGGCGGAGAATTATCTGATGTAAATGTTTTATAAGATAATTCTTTAGTTAAATATTGTTTTAAGGGTATAGTAAATACAAAACTTTTTACTTCAGTATTTTGAACTTCAGATGAAACAGATAAGTATTTTTCATCAGATGATGTTGCAATTACTTTATCGCTGCAGCATGAAACATCATTTGAAGACTTGATATTTGAGATTTGGTATTCCTCATCGCAGCAAGTCGAGGTTTTTTTATCACACATTCCACAGG
>JACZJI010000111.1 GCA_014860665.1 Bacteroidales bacterium
CTCTAAAATATTGAATATCAAAGATTCAATATTTAAAGATATGCATCGGGGAGGGGAAAACAAAAAAATAAGCAACCTTTTCAATTTCACCTTACGCTCAGAAAAATTTGAAAATGCACAGTTTGTTCCCCAAAAATATGATGTTGTCTTTTTTGATGCATTTTCTCCTGAATCACAACCAGAAATGTGGACTTCAGAAGGATTTCAAAAGCTTTATAGCGCTTTAAAAATGGGAGGGGTGCTCACGACTTATTCTTGTAAAGGAAGTGTTAAAAGGCTTTTAAAAGATTGTGGTTTTCAAATAGAGAAAATTCCAGGGCCTCCTGGAAAAAGAGAATTTCTCAGGGCAATTAAATAATTATTTTATTTCAAAGACACGATAATCCTGAAGGGGAATCCATTGTTTTTCAATTTTTGTAACACGTGCCCATGCCGGGCCTTCTTCACACCAAAGGATAAATTGCTCCAATGCAGCCTCCAAACCTTCAACTTCGACGTATACACTTCCGTCACGAAGATTTCGTACATAGCCCGCAATACCCAATTCCTGGGCCTGTTTCTGGGCGTAATAACGAAATCCCACACCCTGAACGCGACCAAAAACTTTAATTATAATAGCTTTTTTTTCTTCCATATATTAAGTTAGTCTTTTGATAATAAGACTATTCAAAAATGAAAACAATTGTTCCGGTTGGAACTTACGCCATGTAAAAGAATCAAATCCTCCGCCAAAAGCAATGAACTGGTCGATATTGGTATCAGTAAATTCTTTGATCACATGTTTCCTGAAATTAATCCCAATAATCCAGCCATCCTCAATATTATCAAACCATTCTGCATAGTAGTCATCCGTATCCGCATGAAAGTCCAGCACGTTTTCGCCAATCAGGATAAAATATTTGATTTGTTCTTCCAGTAAGCTTTCTATCACATTTCGATACAAATACATTACATCATTGTAAAGAATATCATTCCATTCACCTAAAAACTCAATAATACAATATTGCTGGTCGTAATCAACAAAAAGTAATTTCAGATAAAGTGTCTGAGAACCAAAGTCATCCCACTGAGGATGGATATAATAATTATAAATTGTGTGCTCGAAATAAATTTCACTGTGCTGCTTACCATAAAATGGAGAGCGTTTATCAACGGAAGCATTGTACAGATGCTGCCAGTTATAAAATGGCTCAAGGTCGTGCATTTAGTTGAATTTAAAGCCTGGAAATGTTACAACGCGAATTTCATACCCTCAACATCTTTAAGCTTCTCATAAAGTTCAAGCATTTGAGGTCTGCTATGGAGAGTTACCTGGTAAGTATAACTAATGTAATTCCCTTTACTGCTCGATCGGCGATCGTGGAAAGTATAAGCCACCTGTAATGAATCAAAGACAGTTTCTAGATTTTGTCTGTCTTGCTCTTCTCCCAGAGAAGCTTCTAATACAGCTTTTAAACGGTAGCTCACAGGAAATTTTAGCTTTTTATTTTCCAATGGTACCGGAACAGGTTTGTGTCCGCCGTTACCGTTTAATTTATTATTTAGCATGATGATATCTTATAAAACATTTGCAAAGATAAAGGCATTTTATGCTTTTAATCCATCATATTAAAAAATGCTGGGATACTTAGAAGGCTGATATTCGTGCATCATTTGATATACCGTTTCGAAAACGTCTTCGGCATTAGGATTAGAGAAATAATCCCCATCTGTACTATAAGCAGCACGATGCGATTTTGCCGTTAACGTTTTGGGCTCCAGATCAAGGTTAAAAAACCCTTTTTGGGCCTCCAATACTTTTTGCAACATGTAGGTAGTGGCTCCTCCTGGAACGTCCTCATCGAAGAAGAGTATTTTATTGGTCTTTTTCAATGAATCGTATATCACTCCTTTCGTATCAAAAGGAATAAGTGTTTGAACGTCGATGAGTTCTACACTAACATCAAATTCATTCAGCTGTTTTACGGCTTCCTGTGCAATTCTAACACACGAACCATATGTAACTAATGTTACATCTTTTCCTTCCTGAAGAATTTCCGGAATACCCACAGGCGTTCTGAATTCACCTAAATTATTAGGTCTTTTTTCACGCAAACGGTATCCATTTAATGGCTCAATAATAATAACAGGTTGGTCTGAAGCCAAATAAGTATTGTAAAACCCCGCAGCCTGAGTCATATCACGAGGAACAGCAACATGTACACCACGTACAGCACTTAAAAGCATTCCCAAGGGAGAACCTGAATGCCAGATACCTTCCAGTCTGTGACCTCTTGTACTGATTATCATGGGTGCTTTTTGTCCGCCACGTGTACGATAGTGAGTGGTTGCCAGATCATCGCTAATTACCTGTAAACCATACAAAAGATAATCAAAATACTGGATTTCTGCAATTGGACGAAATCCTCGTAAAGCCATTCCAAGGCCCTGGCCAATTATAGTAGCTTCACGTATTCCGGTGTCGAAAATCCGGTTTTCTCCAAATATTTTTTGCAATCCCTCGTACGTCTGGTTCACGCCACCAATCTTTCCCACATCTTCGCCAAAAGCAACTACCAGAGGATTTTTTTCAAATATGACCTTAAAATTATCTCGTAAGATTTCTCTTCCGGGAACCATTTCAGCATTTTCCTCAAATTTTGGGGGAATACTCTCTATTTTTAAAGCTGAAAGTTCTGACTGGCTGTACAAAAAACTACTATAACGCCATTGGTCGTCTTTCATTTGTGCATTCAACCATTTCCTGATATTGTTTTTAAGAACAACATCATGAATATCACAGGAATTACAAAGATGGCGTAAAGCTTTACGTGCTGCACTCATTATGTCTTTACGAATCGGAGCATCAATTTGTGCCAATTCCTTTTTCACTGCTTCGAGCTGATCCTTTTCCATGCAGGCACACTGGCTATTCATCAGTTGCAACAACTCAGCCCTCTGCTTTTTAATGGGCTCCGTAAAGTTCTTCCAGGCATTCTTTTTGGCTTCACGAACTCTGACAATCGCATTGTTTTCAATGGTCTCCAGTTCTTCTTCCGTAGCAATTTCATCACCTAGAATCCATTGCCGCATCCGGCTGATGCCATCCCTGTCCTTTTCATCTTTAAGCTGTTCAGGAGTTTTATAACGCTCGTGAGAACCCGAGGTAGAGTGTCCCTGAGGTTGCGTACAACCGATTATGTGAAACAAAACAGGAACGTGTTCCTTTCTACAAAGATCAATACCCTTTTGATAGGTTTCTACTAATTGCAGATAATCAAAGGCGTTTGCCTTGAATATTTCAATTCCATTGCTATTTTTTTCTTTCTGAAAACCTGCAAGAATTTCAGATATGTTTCCTTTAGTTGTCTGGTATTGGTTTGCAACGGAAATTCCCCATTGGTCATCCCAAATGGAAAGAGCCATAGGAACTTGAAGTACCCCTGCAGCATTTATTGTTTCAAAAAAATGGCCCTCGGAAGTTGATGCATCACCAATTGTCCCGAAAGCCACTTCATTGCCATTTTTTGAAAATCCGTTGCATATTTGCTGGTCATCCAATGCTTTAAAATGCTTCGATGCACAAGCAAGTCCTAATAATCGAGGAATCTGGCTCGCAGTGGGAGAGGTGTCACAAGCACTATTCTTTTGTTGTGTAAGATCATTCCAATTTCCATTTTCATCCAGGCTCCGAGATGCAAAGTGGTTGTTCATTAGACGCCCACCGTTGCCGGGATTGGCTTTGAGGTCCGTATCTCCGTATAACTGAGAAAAAAACTCTTCTAAAGTCATCATTTCAGCGGCAAACATGAAAGTTTGATCCCGATAATAACCTGAGCGCCAGTCACCTTTTTGAAATACCCTGGCCATTGCAAGTTGGGGAATCTCTTTACCGTCGCCAAAAATTCCAAATTTTGCTTTTCCTGTCAGAACTTCACGGCGGCCCAGTAAACTGGCTTGTCGGCTTTCGTTTGCGATTCGAAAATCAAGTAAAATATCTTCTTTTGTTAACTTTAAACGGGTAAAATTAGAATGAGCTGTTTTTGTCATCAAAATCTTAATTTGATAGTGCAAATATAGTAATTAAAACCATTCTAAATAAGTAAACCGGTTTGATCATTTCAAATCAGAAAGACATAAAACATTCTAAATTTACTACTAACAGTTTCTAAATGTAAAGCTATAACATTGTTTTATACTTTTATTTATTTCTATTACAGACTGATTTTTGATAATTTCTAAAATACACAATACTAAATATCAATTAATTAATTTATTATAATTTGACCAATAATTTATATTATGTTAAATATAAATTATCAAAATAAAGGGAAGAAGTTATTTCCTCTTCCCTTTATACTTTTTATTGATTAGCATTCAAAGCCTTCAGCTTATCGTACATTTTCAATCTTGTATAAGCTTCTTTCAAGGCAGTTGTTGAGAGTTTGTCTCCAGGACGGATACTCAAAGATTTTTCCAGCCATGGTAAAGCAAGCTGCAGCTGAACATTTGCTGAATCATTCAAAGCATTATACTCTTTTACTTTGTCAAGAGGTAAATCATTTGCTTGTTTCTGAATATTAGAAGCTTTATTTACAAAAATGGCACCAATATTATAGTAAGCTTCAAAGAAATTAGGATTTACATCGATAGCTTTTTTGTAATAATTTTCGGCCTCTACTTTGTTACCACTGTCATCATAACTCTTTCCAATAAGGAAATAGAAATTGGCATTGCCAGGGTTATTAGGTTCTTTTGAGATCGCTTCTTTCAAACTTGCGATTAATTGCTCTGATTTTCCTTGTTCCAAATAAACCTGAGCTTGTTCAAGCAGAATGCTCAATTCCTTTGGATAGCGACCTCTACCCTCTGTCAATGCTTGCATTGCACCGGTAGTATCACCCATTTGTTTTAAAGAACGTGCATAGAAAATAAATACTTTAGGATCCTTGAAATTCAAATCTATACATTTTTTCAAATATTCAGCAGCAACTTTTGGCTGATTTGCCAACACACCACTTATACCTATATTATATGCTGCTGTTGTATCAGTTTTACCTAACATACCTGCGATTTTAAATGCTTGCTCAAAATCAGTAATTGCCTTATTATAGTCTTTCACTTTAAAATCGTTGGCTCCATTTGTGTAAAACACTGCTGAAAGCTTTCCAATGTAGTCGTCAGCTTCCTTAACTATCTTGTTTTTTTCATCCAATTTTTTGGCTTTCTGAAGACCGTCAAGCGCTTTTTGTGCAGCGTTTGCATCCAAATTACGGAAAACCGGCAACGGGCTTGTTGCAATACCGTAATAAATTTCGCCATAGTATAACCATGTTTTGGCGTCATTCATTGTTTTTTCATTCTTTACAGCTTGATCAATTGCCTCTTTCGCTTCTTTCAGCTTACCCTTCTGTAACGCAAGATATGCATCAGTTCTTTCGCCTCTTTGAGCATAAGCGGAAAAAACAAAAGACAAACTAATAGCTGTTAATAAAATAATTTTTTTCATGTGATAAGAATTAATTTTTGTGCAAATATATTTATTTAAGCTAATTATACGTGGATTATGAAATTGATTAAAGTTTTTCTAAATAGAAATTTCTTAGTCCTGTGAATCAGAACCTTGCAAATCAATATTTTCCGTATCTTCCTGATCCTCTATTTCGGACTCATCTCCCCCCTCGCCTTCATATTGATAAACTGCAACTTTTGCTATAGCAGCAATTTCATCATCTTCTTTAAGGTTTATCAAACGAACGCCTTGCGTAGCTCTGCCCATAGTTCTTAACTCACTGACAGATATCCGAATAGTGATTCCTGATTTATTGATGATCATTAGATCATCATCATTGGTAACGTTGTTTATGGCAATAAGTTGTCCTGTTTTCTCAGTAATATTTAAAGTTTTTACACCCTTACCACCACGGTTGGTAACCCTATAATCCTCTAATTTAGAACGTTTACCGTAACCCTTTTGAGAAACTACCAATACATCATAATCAGGATGTTCAAGGCAAATCATTCCAATTACTTCATCATTATCATTTGAAAGCCGGATACCTCTCACTCCCGCAGCAGTTCTACCCATAGGTCTAACTTTATTTTCCGGAAATCTGATCGCGTTACCTGACCTCAAAGCCATCAAAATTTCATTCTCTCCATTTGTAAGACGGGCTGCCAACAATTCGTCGTCTTCATGAATCGTAATTGCATTAATACCCCCTTGTCTTGGACGTGAGTATGCTTCCAGTGAGGTCTTTTTAATAGTCCCTTTCTTAGTAGCCAGAATAATGAAGTTATTATTGATATATTCTTCATCATTCAGATCTTTCACGTTAATATATGCTTTTACTGAATCTTCCGGATCAATTTGAATCAAATTCTGAATAGCACGACCTTTTGATACTTTTGCACCTTCCGGGATTTCAAAAACGCGCATCCAGTAAACTTTCCCTTTTTGAGTAAAGAAGAGCATATAATCGTGATTAGTTGCCACAAAGAGGTGCTCCAGGAAATCTTCCTCCCTGGTAGTACTACCGCGAGAACCACGGCCTCCCCTGGCCTGTACACGATATTCTGAAAGCGGGGTCCGTTTTATATAACCAAGATTTGATATGGTAATTGCCACTGGTTCATTAGGAATAACATCCTCCATACGAATATCCTCAGCAGTATATTCAATTTCAGAACGGCGCTCATCACCATATTTTTCTTTAATCCTTCTAAGCTCGTCCTTAATGATCTGCATTCTTAGAGATTCATCGGCAAGAATTTCTTTCAATTCTTTAATTAAAGTCATCAAATTCTCATAATCCTCTTTCAGCTTATCTCTCTCAAGTCCAGTAAGCTTTTGCAGACGCATATCAAGGATAGCTTTTGCTTGAATTTCAGTCAATTCAAAGCGGGTAATCAATCCTTCTCGTGCTTCATCTGGCGTTTTGGATGCTCTGATCAAATTGATAACTTCATCAATATTATCCAAAGCAATAAGCAGTCCTTCCAGGATGTGTGCTTTCTTCTCAGCTTCGTTCAAATCATATCTTGTACGTCTGATCACAACTTCATGGCGGTGATTTACATAATGCTTGATAAGATCTTTCAGGTTTAAAGCTTCAGGCCTACCATTTACTAATGCAATATTATTAACACTAAACGAACTCTGTAATGCAGTCTGTTTATACAATTGATTGGTAACGATGCTTGGCATAGCATCTTTTTTCAGTTCATAAACGATGCGCATCCCGTTTCTGTCCGACTCGTCGTTTATGTCAGAAATGCCTTCAATTTTCTTTTCATTAACAAGGTCAGCTGTTTTTCGAATCATTTCTGCCTTGTTAACCTGATATGGTAATTCAGTAATAATTAATCGTTCACGTCCGTTTGAAGCCTCTTCAACATTCACGCGGCCACGAATCATAATTCGTCCCCTACCCGTTTCAAAAGCTTCTTTTACGCCTTCGTAACCATAAATAATACCGCCGGTCGGGAAATCCGGAGCTTTGATGTGTTCCATTAGTTCGCTTATGGTAACATCTCGGTTATCAACATAAGTAATAATACCATCAACAACTTCAGAAAGATTATGAGGTGCCATGTTAGTAGCCATACCAACTGCAATACCGGAAGCTCCGTTGACTAACAAGTTAGGTATTAACGCAGGGAGTACAATAGGTTCCTTTAAACTGTCATCGAAATTATTTTGGTGATCAACTGTGTCTTTTTCAAGATCAACCAACATTTCTTCAGCAATTTTACTAAGCCTTGCTTCTGTATAACGCATGGCAGCAGGGCTGTCACCATCTATAGATCCAAAGTTTCCCTGTCCTTCTACCAAAGGATAGCGCAACGACCAATCCTGGGCCATACGCACCATAGTATCGTAAACAGAACTATCGCCATGAGGGTGAAATTTCCCCAGCACCTCTCCCACTATTCTAGCTGACTTTTTATATGGACGGTTTGAAAACACACCCAACTCGTACATTCCAAACATTACTCTGCGATGTACCGGCTTCATACCGTCACGGACATCAGGTAAAGCACGGGCAACAATTACCGACATCGAATAATCGATGTAGGAGGATTTCATCTGGTTTTCAATATTGATTTTTAAAATCCTTTCTCCTTCAGGAAAATTTTCCATTAATTGAACTCCTCAATCTTAGTTTATGAATCATTTATTAACCTGCAAAAGTAATACTTTCTTAAGAATTTATAAAACAAATCTGATGCTTACTTTATGGTTTTCTGTTAACAAACCATAGTTAAAAATTTATCTTTAAATAGATATAATTGCCCTTTTTGTGGACTATCTTTGTTTTTAGAGACATAATTTTCTAATTAATTTTGGACATTAGTTGATACCTCTTTGAATATATTTGCAGCTATAATTTTATTGGTATCTCGCTTATGCTTAATTTTGCGAAAGAAAAACAAAAGAATTAAATGGATACAAAATTTTCAAACAGAATGAAAGACGTCATGTCTTACAGCCGGGAGGAAGCTGTAAGACTTGGAAATAATTATATCGGCCTGGAACATTTATTATTGGGAATATTGCGCGAAGGTGAAGGGATGGCCGTTCAGGTATTGCGTTATTTTGGTGTGGATTTGAAAAAATTAAAAAAGGAAATCGAGACCTCCGTAAGAAATCCTGATGCCGCAAATGTTAAAATGGATAACATCCCGGTAGTAAAACAGGCTGAAAAAGCCTTAAAAATAACATATCTTGAAGCTAAAGTCCTTCATAGCGAATTGATTGATACTGAGCATTTAATGTTGGCTATTTTAAAAGACGAGAACAATCTGGTAACGCATAAACTTTCTATGGCGGGTGTGGATTATCAAACATTTAAAGATGAGTTAAAATCCATGCAAACTGACGACAAAGAAAAATCTGATTTGATAAAACCTACTAAAGCTGAATTACAAGGAGATGAGGACAGTGAAGACTTTGGTGCTGAGAAACCGTTTGGCGGTAGCTCAAAGAAAGGTGAAACTAAATCAAAAACTCCTGTTTTAGATAATTTTGGAAATGACCTTACCAAAGCCGCCCAGGAAAAACGGTTAGATCCTATTGTTGGCCGGAATAAAGAACTGGAGCGTATTTCACAGGTTTTAAGCCGACGCAAGAAAAATAATCCAATCCTCATTGGGGAGCCTGGAGTCGGTAAATCTGCTATTGCAGAAGGACTCGCTTTACGTATTGTTAACCGTCAGGTTTCCAGAGTACTATTTAATAAAAGAATTGTAACTTTAGATTTAGCTTCCTTGGTTGCAGGGACTAAATATCGAGGTCAGTTCGAAGAAAGGATGAAGGCCGTTTTAAACGAGCTTACCAAAAATCCTGATATTATCCTGTTTATCGATGAAATTCACACCATTGTAGGTGCAGGAAATGCAACAGGCTCGCTGGATGCCTCCAATCTTTTCAAACCCGCATTGGCCCGTGGAGAGCTGCAATGCATCGGTGCCACCACATTGGATGAATATCGTCAATACATTGAGAAAGACGGCGCATTGGAAAGAAGATTCCAGAAAGTACTTGTAGATCCTACTACTCCGGAAGAAACAGTTCATATTCTTGATAATATTAAGGAAAAATATGAGGATCACCATTTGGTTCGATATAGTCCTGAAGCTATCAAAGCTTGTGTGACTTTGACTAATAGATACATTAGCGACCGTTTCCTTCCAGACAAAGCTATCGATGCTTTAGATGAGGCAGGAGCTCGAGTTCACATCAGTAATATTCATGTTCCTTCGGAAATTATTAACCTTGAAAAATCTATTGAAGAAATCAGATTAAAAAAGGTACAAGCCATAGGAGCCCAGAAATTTGAAGAAGCAGCTCAGTTCCGTGATATAGAAAGACGTTACACAGAAGAGTTGGAACGCTCTAAAAAGCGCTGGGAAGAAGAATCTGACATTCATCGTGAAACAGTCACTGAAGCCAATGTAGCTGAAGTTGTTGCTATGATGACAGGAATTCCGGTAACCAATATCGCACAAAGCGAGAGTGAACGCCTTATCAATATGGTTCCCGATTTGGAAAAAGAAGTTATCGGTCAAAATTCTGCTATTGAAAAAGTAGTGAAAGCTATTCGTAGAAACCGTGCTGGATTAAAAGATCCAAATAAACCTATTGGTTCATTTATTTTCTTAGGGCCTACCGGTGTTGGTAAAACCTATTTGGCAAAGATGCTTGCAAAATACATGTTCGACAACGAAAGTGCATTGATTCGTATCGACATGAGTGAATATATGGAGAAATTTGCTGTATCCAGGCTGGTAGGAGCGCCTCCAGGATACGTTGGATACGAAGAAGGCGGCCAGTTGACTGAAAAAGTGCGCAGAAGACCTTATTCTATTATTTTGTTGGATGAAATCGAAAAAGCGCACCCTGATGTATTCCATCTTTTGCTTCAGGTTCTCGACGACGGCGTTCTTACTGACAGTCTTGGAAGAAGGGTTGATTTCAAAAATGCGATCATTATCATGACTTCCAATATCGGTTCAAGACAATTGAAAGATTTTGGTGAAGGCATCGGATTTTCAACTTCAGCAAGGAAAAGCAGCAAAGCCGACATGACTCATGGCGTTATTGAAAATGCTTTGAAACGTGCTTTTGCTCCTGAGTTTCTGAATCGTATTGATGATATTATAATCTTTGAATCTCTCGAAAAAGAAGACATTTATAAGATTATTGACATTGAATTGTCATCATTATATGGCCGAATTCATGAGATGGGTTATACAATTGAGGTTTCATCCGAAGCTAAAGATTACATCATCGAAAAAGGCTGGGATGAACAGTTTGGGGCAAGGCCCTTGAAAAGGGCTATTCAAAAGTATATTGAAGACCTGTTGGCTGAAGAAATTATAAGAAGCACCCTTTCAGATGGCGATGTTATTTCAGTTTTTTATGATGAAAAAGCAGACACCATAAAAATTAAAATCAGTAAACCTAAAAAAACAGGTACGACTAAAAGTAAGACCACTAAAAAGAGAAGTGAGACAAAGAAATAGTGGTTAATATGATAAAAAAAGTCCGGCTCAAATGAGCCGGACTTTTTTTTGTTTATCTGTAAATAATTATAAATTTTCCATGGTTGCGACTTTATTTCTCAAATAATGATCCGCAATGACAAGAGCTGCCATAGCTTCTACAATTGGGACGGCTCTTGGAACTACAGTAACGTCATGACGCCCTTTCCCTTCTAAGACTATTTCATTTCCATCTGAGTCAAACGACTTTTGAGTCTTCATGATTGTAGCAATCGGTTTAAAGCCTACATTAAAATAAATATCACTTCCATTCGAGATTCCTCCCTGTATCCCTCCAGAGTTATTCGTTACAGTGTGTAGGGTTTCTCCTTCTTTTTCAAAAAGATCGTTGTGTTTAGACCCTTTCATGGAAACAGCGGAAAAACCAGAACCTATCTCAAACCCTTTTACTGCGTTGATGCTGAGCATGGCTTTTCCCAAATCTGCGTTTAACTTATCAAAAACCGGTTCACCAAGTCCTACTGGCATCCCAGTAATTACACATGAAATTTTCCCTCCTAAAGTATCTCCTTCTTTTGCTGTTGTTTCTATCAAACGGATCATTTCTTCAGTCTTTTTTTCATCCGGACAACGCAATGGCGAATTTTCAGTATTTCTGATTGCTTCCATATCTGGAACCTTTTCAATACTTACAGTTCCTATCTGATATACAAAAGCCCTGATCTCAATATCTAATTCCTTTAAAAGTATTTTCGCAAATGCACCTGCAGCAACCCTGGCTATAGTTTCTCTGGCTGAAGATCGACCTCCTCCACGATGATCACGAAATCCGTACTTTTGATCATAAGTATAGTCAGCATGAGAAGGCCGGTATGCCTTTTCTATATGGTTATAATCAGCAGAATGCTGATCCTTATTCCAGATAACAAAACCGATGGGTGTTCCTAAAGTTCTGTCCATAAATACCCCTGAGAGTATTTCAAAACGATCCTCTTCCTGTCTCGGGCTAACCCATTTTGATTGTCCGGGTCGTCTTCTGTTCAGTTCATTTTGAATGAAATCTAAATCAATTTTCAACCCTGCAGGAATGCCTTCAATCACTCCTCCAATTGCACGTCCGTGCGACTCTCCAAAGCTGGTGAGTTTTATTATTTTCCCAAATGTATTCCCTGCCATATTTCAAATTATCTCTTACTTTTGTAAAAGTAAAAAAAAACGAATAATCACAAAAAAACCGATATAATAATGAACAAATATTCTTTTAAGCTACTGGTGTTCATTGGGCTGATAACGGCCCCTTTTTTGTTTGAAGGATGTAACTCATTGTTTAAGGGAAACAATCCTTATTACAAGGTAACATCTCAGTTTAGGAATTTTTGTTACTTCAATAACGGAAGTGAGTGGACGTATCAAAATGATTCCACAGGGATTCCCTTTAAGTTAGCTGTAAACGACATAAATACTTATGTAGGATTTCAATCTCAAAATCCTTCTACCCCATCTTTCAGCTATGATGTAATCGAAATGCTTCTTGACAGTAATTCTATGAATATGACAAAAGAAGTTGTTTCAGCTACAAATATCTTATCAGACACAACAACAATGAACAGCTTGCTGAGAATTTTTTATGCAGACAGCTCATTTGTACTGGCTTTTGCGCCACAATATCCTTTGAGGGAAACCCAAATTATTGGTGGTGCAGAAGGGCTGTATACAAACATGGAGATTATGCCTTATTATAATGTATTGGGTAAAAAGTATGACAACGTTTATCACAGCCAGGATAAATTTCCTAAAATAATTAACGGCACATACACCAATGATTCAGTAACAATGGATTTTTACATTGCAGAACATTATGGCATCATTAAATGGACAGCATTGTATAAAGGAAAAACAAGTTCTTATAGTTTGGTCAGTTCTGATTTAAAACAATGAGGAATTCGGATAAATAAAAAAAGCAGGCTTTTAGCTTGCTTTTTTTATTTTCTAAAGTTATTTTATCCTTCAAGTTCTTTATCAATCAGCTTGATTTTGTCTTGAATGTTATATTGATTCTTCTTGGCATCTTCGATCTTCTTTTCAAACTCTGCTTTAAAAACATTGGATTGCTTTGAATCAGAAAAGAAACCAATGTTATTTTCCCAAAGAATAATATCGTCTTTCAGTTTCTTAAGCTTATTTACAAGGTAAGCTCTTTCTTTCAAAAGACTGTGTTCTGTATCAAATGAGTTTTTAAAACCTTCTATTTTATTTTCAAAACTCGATATACTCATATCATTATTGCTGACACCGAGTTTAGATGTAAGCTCACTGATAGCATTTTTATACTGTTTATAAATCTTGTCTTTTTCTTTGAAGACAACATGCCCGATTTCCTGCCATTGTCTCTGAAATTCTTTCAAAGCTTCAATATTCTCATCTTTTGATTTTGAAGCTTTATAGGATTTGACAGCCTCAATTACTTCCTGTTTCTTTTTCAGATTGTCTTCTTCATCATGCCTTCTGTCCTTGTAAAAATCTGACTTATGTCCAAAGAAAACATCGCAGGCAGCGCGAAAACGCTTCCATATCTTATCTGAATACTTTCTTGGTACAGGACCGATTTTTTTCCACTCTTTCTGAAGATTGATCAACTCATCTGTTGTATTTTTCCAGGAATCACTTTCCTGTAACGCTTCAGCACGTTCACAAAGTTTCAGCTTGAGATTATAATTTTCAACCTGCTGTTTCTTTATTTCACCGAAGAAATCACGTTTCTGTTCATAAAACAAATCCAGAGATTTCTTGAATCGTTTCCAGACCTCATCATTTTTGCTTTTAGGAGCTCTTCCAACAGATTTCCATGATTTCATTAAACCATCAACTTTTTCTGTTGCTTTTTCCCAATCGGAAATTGTTGAGCAGTTAAGTTCTGCTACCAAAACTTCGGCTTGCTCGCAGAGGTTTTCCTTGGCATCAAGATTCTGATTTTGACTTTCCTGAAGCTCTTTATAGTGGTCTCTTCGACGCTCGTTTATTTTTTCTGTGGCTGTTTTAAATCTTTCCCAAACCTCATCATTGCTTTCGCGAGGAACAGGTCCTACCTCACGCCATTCTTCATGAAATTTCTGAAGAGCTTTAAAGGATTTCAGAATCGAATCTTCCTTCAGAAGCTCTTCGGCCTTTTCACAAAGCTCAATCTTCTTTTCTAAATTTTTCTTTAAATCAAGATCTCTCAGTTCTTTATTTATACGAACTTTATCAAAGAACTTCTCAACCAGAAAATGGTAATTCTGCCACAGGTCGTTCAATTCAGATGCTGGTACCAACCCAACCTGCTTCCATTCTTCCTGTAAATTCTGAAACTCATCGTAAGTTCTTTTCAGCGTTTCTTCTGAATTAATCAGGTTCTTTAAATCTTCGAGAATTCT
Source organism: Bacteroidales bacterium (assembly GCA_014860665.1). Classification (GTDB taxonomy): domain Bacteria; phylum Bacteroidota; class Bacteroidia; order Bacteroidales; family F082; genus Sulfidibacterium. The sequence continues at coordinate 14,400 of JACZJI010000111.1, forward strand.
GTACTTCTCTTTCAGGTTAGTCTGTTTGACATTTTCAAGCTCTTCGGCGTATTTTGCTTTGTTGTGACGATAGACATTGAAGGCATTCTGAAAGCGAACTTCGAGCGGATCCAAAATATGTTCATACGACTCCTCGTCGCCACCGGAAGCAATGAAATCCTGCTTTTTATTTTCAATATCCTCCTTATTTCTTCTGTAAAAAGCGACTTTAATCTGAGCCACCTGATTTTTAATTTTGGCGGCATCTGTTTCAAGAACTACTTCTTCAAGTAAATCGACCAGTTCCTGCTTGTTCAGTTGGTCGTAATCGATATCAACTTCCTCAGAAGAGGATGAATCGGAAGGTTTTTTAGAAATGTTGGTATCTCGAATTAGAGTCAGGATCAATTTATGATCCACTTCCTCAATCTGCCTTATAACAACTTTCTTTTTAACAGTTTCCTGCTGGCCACCATCTGGCTTTTCTTCTTCAAATCCTTTCAGCAAGTCAAGAATTTGTTGATGCAATGGTTCGTCGATTTGCCCAGAAACCTTAATTTTTTCTTTCCGAGGATGACTATTTCCATTGTTTTTAAGCACTTTGCTGCCAACTTGTTTCGAAATTGTATCCTTTTCTTTTTCTACAATTTGACTTGAAACTTTCTTGGAATCTTTCGGTTCGCTTTTAGTATTTTTTTTATCAGAGGCTGAATTTACTTCAACTTGAGGCTTCTCCTCCTGATTATGCTTAAAATCAGCCATCTCAGGATTTTGATCATTCAGATTTTTTGCTTCCATTCTAAATTAAATTTAAGACAATTCTCCAGTTCTATTATTAAGATATCCCTGGAAAGGAGCTGTTCAAACAGGTGCAAAAATAGCAATTAATTAAGAACGCCCTATTTTGACAGGCATAAATGTTTTGTTTAAAGCCTCTCAGAGTTCCGGCGTGCTATTGCCTTACACCATAAGATAAAATGAAAAAATACTCCTTCCTGGAAAAAGAACAGAATCATGTTTACAAGTTATTGTCAGGCAAATGATAAAGCCTGATCAAGGTCTGTAATAATATCTTCAACATCCTCAATTCCAACTGATAGACGAACCAATCCATCTGAAATTCCGGCCTCCATTCTTTCTTTTTGACCAAGTACAGCGTGAGTCATGGATGCAGGATGCTGAATGAGTGTTTCAATTCCGCCAAGAGAAACCGCCAGCAAAGCCAGCTTTACATGGTCCATAACTTGTTTTCCTGCCACAATTCCACCTTTCAGTTCAAACGACATCATTGCTCCGGGGCCTGCCATTTGTTTCTCAACGAGGTCCTTTTGCGGGAAAGAATCCAGTCCGGGATACAGAACCCATTTTACTTTTGGATGCGACTCAAGAAATTCTGCCACTTTTATAGCATTTTCCTGTGCCCGTTCAATACGAATAGCCATGGTCTTTAATCCTCTGCGCGTTAACCATGCCTGATGAGGATCCATATTGAAGCCCACATTTTTCATTACATAGACAAGCTTATCCAAAATCTCTTTGGTTTTTGCGATGACTGCACCTCCCACGATATCAGCATGACCATTGATAAACTTGGTCATTGAATGCAAAACAATATCTGCGCCTAATTTAAGTGGCTTTTGCAGATAAGGACTGCAAAAAGTATTATCAACACAAACCAGAATATTATGTTCATGAGCCAGCTTTGAGGCAGCTTCTATATCTGTAAGCTTCAGAGTCGGATTTGCCGGTGTTTCCAAATACAATAACCTGGTATTGGGTTTAATTGACCTTTTAATATTCTCAATATCTGAACAATCAATAAAAGTACTTTCTACTCCATATTTAGGATAGAAAGTCTCCATAATACCTCTTGAAGGGCCATAAACAGCATTATGACTAATCATGTGGTCGCCCGAACCCAACAGTGCCATATAAACATCATTCACAGCAGCCATACCCGAAGAGGTTACTACTGCTCCGTATCCTTCTTCCAGGTCTGTAAGCGCAGTTGCCAAATCATCAAGATTTGGGTTTCCGAGACGCGTATAGATATATCCGCCTTCTTTACCCTGGAAACGCCTTGCTCCCTGATCAGCATCTTCAAATTTAAATGTTGATGTCTGATATATCGGTGATACAGCACTGCCCATACTTTCTTCAACAGCGCCCGAATGAATCAACTTTGAGTTAAAGCCTGTTTTTTTTGTGTCCATTTTAATGTGAGTTTAATGTGCTTAAATAATTTTTAATGGTTATGGTTATGGTGATTACAATAATTTTGTCCGTACTTCAAATTTCCTTTAGTAAAGTCAAGAGCCATATTATCAGCTTTGTCAGAATTTACTCCAACGTAAACATTGATATCATGACTGTTAAGGATATTCACTGCCTTTGGCCCCATACCTCCGGCCAAAACATCTGTGACCTTATTTTCTACCAGCCATCTTGGAATACTTCCCTCTTCGTGTGGTGGAGGAATCTGACGTGTCGAAGATATGATTTTATCATCTTCTATTTCATAAAAAGCGAATTCACCAGCATGTCCAAAATGCTCTGATAACTCTTCTCCATCAAGTGGAATGGCTAATTTTTTCTTATTCATTTCCTTTATTTTTACGTTTGTCTAATATAAGTTTATGGTGGGGTGACCCCTCTCTTACCATTCTGATTTCACAATGGGGACAAAGCAAGCTACTACAGGGAATACCCGGTCGATGCGGAATCCTTAAATCGCAGCTTGGACAAATACAATCTCCATGTACATGATTTGCTCCTCTCCTTTGGGCATGACGTCCTTTTCCATGGCAATTATCTGGTTCTTCTGTTTCCTGAACAGGTATAATATCTTCTGAACCGCAAACCTTGCAGCAATCCCCATTCGTCGCCAATGAATTTGATTTAAAAACGCTGCCACAGTCATGGCAACGAAACCAGGAAGCCTGAAAATCGACATGGCCGCCCTCGATCATAATTTGTTTGTTTTCAACAAAAGCTTTAGCAATCTTTTCCCTGGTAGTCTTATAAATTCTTGTAAAAGTAGGCCTGGAAACATCCATTTTCTTTGCGGCATCTTCCTGTGTAAGCCCTTCGTAATCCGAAAGTCTCAGGGCTTCGTACTCTTCAAACAGCAGCACAATACGCTCTTTTCTGTCGTATTCTCCATTATTGGGAACAAATCCGGAATTAAACGGAGGTTCCTCAAGCATGCGTCTTCTTTTAGGCCTTGGCGTCATTTTAATTCTTGAAGATGCAAAGATATTGAACTATTGTTCAATTTCATTTCCATTTTCCTCTTTTTTGACCTTGACTTTGGAATTTAGACCGATTCAATATATCTCACTGAAATACTGGTGAAAATTTTGTAATATTGTGAAACCAAACCAACCTTATTATGAAAACTTTATTTTTTATTACAGTTTTTATTTTCATTTCTGTTTTAGAGCTAACGGCTCAAAATAAAAATCAGGTTAACACATTCCGTATTGCTTTTTATAACACGGAAAATTTCTTTGATACTGAAAAAGACACCTCTTCTTATAATCAATTTGACCGGGGTGGCGACCACAATTGGAATCTTACCAGATACCACAAAAAAGAACAAAATATTTATAAAGCTTTTGCCGCTATGGGCGGATGGAAAGGACTTTCAATCATTGGGCTGGCTGAAATTGAAAATGAGAAAGTTCTTTCAGATTTGATCACGAATACTCCTTTGCAACTGGAAAACTACCAGATCATTCACTATGATTCACATGATTTCAGGGGCATTGACGTCGCACTGCTTTATCGCCCCAAAGATTTCACCCCTCTCTTTTCTGAGCCCATTCGTATCTCCGATCCTTCAGACAGAAAGTTCAAGACCAGGGATATTTTATATGTCAAGGGGTTACTTTTGAATGACACCATACATCTTTTCATAAATCACTGGACTTCCCGTTATGAAGGTCTGATGAAAACCATCCCGCGAAGAAAATTGGAAGCAAAAATCCTAACGCATCACATTGATTCCATTTTCAAAATAAATTCCCATGCCAACATCATTGTCATGGGTGATTTTAATGAGAACCCTGATGATCAGTCCGTCAAAATATTGACACAACAGCTATCCGATTCCTGTTCAATGATGGGGCTTCCAGCTTCTCCCCTTTTCGGAAACTCAAAAGGAACAATAAAAAGCGGTACCCAATGGAGTACATTTGACCAATTGTACATATCGAAAAATATGAATATTAATGATTCCCATCTTTTTGTGAAAGAGAAAAGCTTTCATATCTTTGATGCTGGTTTCCTGCTTGAGAAAGATGAGAAAAATCTGGGTTATAAACCAGCCAGAAGTTATATCGGATTCAAGTATCACGGAGGGTACAGCGATCACCTTCCTATATTTTTTGATGTATCAGTAAGCCATTTGAAACAACCATGAAGAAAAGAAATACAATCTGGATTTTTTTGATTCTTTTACTTTTAGTGGTTGTGGGATTGTATTCTTCCCGGAATCAATGGGCAGGATATTTACTCAAAAGGAAGATATCCAACCAGACAAATGGAAATGTGACACTCTCCTATAACAGCATTCATCTCAATGTCTTTAAAAAGCGGCTTATTATTACTGACCCGACTTTAGATTATAAAAACACTTTCATCGACCCTGGTCATGCGATAAGACTGGAAAGGACAAAATTTAAAGAACTAAGCATATACGACCTTTTTCTCTGGAATTTCTTTATTCGCCGTGAATATATTTGCAGAGAACTGACCATTGTACAACCCTCCTTTCAATTAGCATCAGCTGATTCTGCAAAAAACAAAATGCATTTCGATCCTTCAATCTGGCTCAGAATTATAGAAAAACACCGGTTGGCTGCGCTTCCCATCAAGTTTCAGATACAACATACTTATGTCAAACTCGGGAAAATGAAACTTGGAAAAACTAAAACTTCAGGAGAATCAGGAGGTGCAGATTACAGCATCGCTATTCAGGGCCTTGGAAATTTAGATAACATCATTGCTTCGAATGAAGTTTTTTATAAAAAACTGGATGTCAAAATCCATAATTTTTTCAGGAATTCGAGACAACGGAATTTTTCATTAAAAGTAGATTCTATTTCGTTTTCATCGTTACCAGAAGAGTTTGTTATAAGCGGAGTTCATTATAAACCGGAATCAGAAAACAAGGCAAATAACCTGAAGCTGAATATCCGGCAAGCAAGAATAGTGGGAATTTCAGTTGATTCAGCGACTAAAACATTTCATATTAAAGCAGTTTATTGGAATGGCGGCTCTGTCGTTTTCCCGGAAGGAAAACTTGCCCAGCTTTTCAGCCGGAAAAAAACCCATAACCGCAAAGGTTTTGAGGAAATATTCAAGAAGTTCCCGTTTCTGGATTTCGATACGATGAGTATAAACAAGGTCCAGGTTTACCGAATCGGAAACGACAGCGACACCGTATTGTCTATTAATAATTTCAACATCAAGATTTCCAAAGCACATATCTCAGAAAAAACCTTTAGCGATCCCCTGGAGTTCATGACATTTTCTTCCTTGAACACAAACCTCATGGGATTTCATCTTATGAATACCAAAAAGGGAATCAAAATCAACTCTAAAGACATCAGATATCAATCAGAAAAGAAACTGATTTCTGTGGACAGCCTGATTTATGAGAAATATTGTGAGGAAGACGATAATCCGATATGGAAATTCTATTCTGATGAAATGAATATCCAGGGATTCTCTGCAGAGCAATTCCGTAAAGGCGAAAAGCAAAATATTTCAGCAGAATTATTGAATCCGAAATTACAGATCTGGGATAACAAACTCTGTTCGCTTCCCGGCAATCAACATTCTTCCGGAGTATTCGATAAGTTGAACTTTAGCAAATTAAATCTTAAGAAAGGTTCTGTCCAATACTTTGGAAAGAAAAAGGGGACCTTCAATCTTTCCGGCCTGGATTTCTTTGCCGGGAATCTAAAAAGATCAGCCGACAGCTCCGGAAAATTCTCGTTTTCATACGACACACTTTATTTCAGAGCAAACCAAAGTGAGTTGACGAATCCCAAAAGCTCTTTGAAAATGAGTACCGGAGTGATTAAATGGCTGGGAAGAGATTTATCCGTGAATAATATTGAGCTCTACCAAAAGCAAAATGGAAACATGAGAAACCTTTCCGTTCCCACTGCTGATTTTTCAGGTTTGAAACTGAACGCTCTGATTTTTGAAAAACGGCTTACCGGAAACAAGGCCGATTTGTATGATCCCAACATCAGGATACTGCAACGGGATTCTTTGAATGATGCGGATACAATTCCTTTCAGCAAAAAACAACTGTCGTCTCTGCCCTTAAAAATTGCTTTCTCGGAAATTAATATCAGGAAAGGGCATCTTAATCTTACAGTTCTTCATTCTTATTCCGACAGTCTGAATCTCAACACCGGCGTTGACTTAACTGTAAACCGGCTCAAAATGGGCTACGACAAAAATCAGCTTATCTTCACTCCCGCTAACTGGACTGTAATTCTGAACAAAACTTCTTTCAAAAATCACCAGGTTTCCGGTAAGTTGGATAGCGCTACTTTAAACAGTACCGAAAAATCATTGGATATTAAGAAACTGAGTTTATTCAACAGGGATTCATCATCAGGCACAAACATTAAAATTGAGGTTCCTGATACAAAACTAAGTACGATTGACTATTCGAAGCTGTTTAGAAGCGACAGCCTGGTCTTCGGGAAAATAGCGCTGCAAGATGCCACCATGTATTTTACCAACCTTTCGAAATTTGAACAAAATTTGTCGTTGGACTCAAATCTTAAAGAAACCACCATACTTTTCGATAGTGTTGAATTAAACCGTTCCGACTTTACAATTGAAAGGAAATTCAAATCATCCGACTTAAAAATCACGGGCAGACAATTAAATGTCCTTTACAAACCGCTTTTCAGATCCGTACCGCATGATTCAGTTTCAAAAAAAGACTTCCTGAAAAAGTGGGATATTTCTCTGAAAAACCTCCGACTTTCAGATACTTTAAACAACATCCAGGTTGTAGCTGACGGTATCGCTCTGCAATCAAAGTATAACCAGCTTTCCATCGACTCAATTTCCGGAAGCAACATTCCCAAAAAGGAAACATTGGAAAATGCCGGAAAAGATTATGCTGATTTCAAATTGCTTCACATGAAATTTTCAGGTCTACAGCTTAAAGGAAAAGACTTCCGGCAACTGGATATTTCGCGTTGGTCTACGCCGGAAGTCTGGGTAAGCATGATTCACGGTGTTCCGGCAAAAAAGAATTCCGGCAAACGCGGACTGATATTTTCTTTCCTAAACAAAAGCACAGGATTTATCGATCGCGTACACATCGACTCAACACAGTTTGACAAATTAAATTTCAAATTCCTGTATGATAACAGGAAAAAGCTGATAAATATTTACGATGTAGGCCTTGCCATACACGATATAGAAGTCGACTCAACACTTGAAAGCGACAACCCGAATTATCTTTTTAAAGATTTAAGACTGGATTCACACGGAAAAGCTTTTCTCAGCGGCGACAGTATGTACACTTTCAGAACAAGAGACGTGAGGGTTAATCTGCCTCTCAAAAAAATCAGCTTTGACTCCATCACTGTTACACCGAGGTACAAAAAAGAAGCCTTTTTCGAGAAGGCTAAAACACAAACTGACCGCGTTACCGCTTATGGTAAGAGTATCGACTTTGATAATTTTGACTTCTCTACCCTGCTCAGCCAAAAAGTTTTCCATGTGGGAGACATCAGTCTGAACAACTTTAACGTGCTTTTTGAAAGAGATAAACATTACCCTATCAGCGATTCCATTCGGCCCATGCCGGTGGAAATGTTACGCAGTCTACCGTACAAATTCTATGCTGATACCATTCGGATAAATCATGGTTTTATTTCCTACTACGAATACCAGAAAAAATCCAGCAACCCGGGTATTTTCTTCATCAACAATTTCAATGTTTATTTCCTGAAGGTGACTGATGATTTTGCCCATCTTGACTCTGCAGCAGTTCTAAAAATACACGGAAGCGGCCAGATGATGCGTACGACCGGTTTGAATTTCGTGCTGGTGATGCCCTATTTCTCACCCGATGACAGGTTCTGGTTTTCTGCCCAGACAGGCAACACAGATTTAAGCCAGTTTAATTCTTTGTCACAAAATATTATTGGAATCAGTATTGTTTCAGGTACAGGAAATGCCGACGTACAATATGTAACCGGCAACAATGAATTTGCCAAAGGGAACATTTTGTTCCAGTACAAAAATTTAAAACTAAGACTTTACAACCGCAAAAAAGCCAAAACCAGCAAAGGGATGGGCAGTCCGTTTGTAAATTTCATGCTGAACAACCTGATGATTCGGGCCAATAATCCTAAATTCCTGAAACCGCCACGCAAAGGCATTGTGTATTTCGAAAGAGACCCGCACAAATCATTCATAAATTACCTGTGGAAAAGCAGCTTCAGCGGCATCACTTCCACAATGGGATTCAACAGCAGGCAACAGCGACAGGAGAAAAAAACAGAGAGGCAGGAAGCCAAATCGGAAGAATAAACGGTTATTAGCCCGGCACGAGTTTCAAATGCGCCAGAAAGAGCTTTGTGATTAAATTAGAAATAACAAATATGAACAGAACAGATGAGGTGTTTATCATTATCCTTGGTATTTATCAAATATTTGCCGGATTATTTGGATTCTATGGCGTTTTTTATCAACCATGGTCATATATAAT
>JACZJI010000112.1 GCA_014860665.1 Bacteroidales bacterium
CTACATATCATAAACGCAAAAATCAGCTTGTGAAAAACTATATCTATTCTTCCTCTATGGAGGGCACTATATTTATCAAAATTCAAGGTTTAATGCCTTGGATAAAAATACTATTCTTTTCTATTTTATTCCCTAAATCTTTTAGCCCTATGAAAAAATTATTCTTGATTGTTTTGGTAATTGGATTATTTGCCAGCTGCCAGAAAAAATCTCCAAATGCACCTGCCACGACGCAGGCTGTAAGCTTTGGAATTCAGCAAGTTGATCCCAATAGCCTGAAGGCCGATGGTGTCGACCCCATTCTCTGTAATGATACCATCATTCCTGATATGGCCTGGATTACAATCGATAATGTTGACTATTATGCTCAGCTGACCACTGTGGATGGCCAACTTTACACCCAATCCATCCAGTTACCCCCTACTTCTGAAACTAACCCCAATGTGGTTACTAAATTTGTATTGTACAAAGAAATCAGTGGAGTTAAGGGATTTGATGATGGTGACTTAATTGCATTTGGAATCCCTGAAACCGGATCTGAGTTTGCAGTTTACGTAAACGCACCGGTGAGTTTCCCAATCACGGTGACTGCTTTTGCAAAAGCTGAAATTCCTGTACAGGTACTGTGCTTTAATGCAGACAAGTATACCGAATTTGGTTATGACTGGTTTAATATTACGCAGATCATTGTTCGTGAACAGTGCTTCTTTGGTGACTTCTGTACCAAGCATTTTGCTGATTATGCAGGTTCAGACTATGCAAACCAATCAACCGGTTTAGCATTAGATATGCCTGCAATTTTCCAAATTAAAGGTTTTGTAAAATCCGGTGATGGAGCTTGGGGTCCATTGCCCGGTGGTAATGAAGGTGTCTTTACCAATGACAATGCAGCAGCAGGCTGGGGTGTTGGAGCTCCGGTATGTGTACAATATCCAGATAGAGTTGGTGTTGTAGACAGCTTGAGGTTTGAATTGTACATTTTGGTTAAACAAGGCGGTGCATTCAATTTCGTACTGTTCCATACCTGGATGTTTGCCGATGCAGAAATGATTCCTGCCGGAAACGATGGAGTCGTTGACTTTGAATTGGGTAATTGTAATGTAACAGGCGCTGATCTGGTTTTGCCGCCTTACATAAATCTTCCTGCTGGTGCCATTACTCTGACAACAGGTGGTAATATCCCATCTGTTAGTCTGCAGCCTGATGGAACACAGGGTTATTTCGATGTTACTTTAGCAGGTATTGGTGAGGGTTATGACATCGCTAATGAAACTTATGCTGTGAACTGTGCGAGAAGAACGGTTACAATTAGCCTTAATACTCAATACACAATGTATGTTTTCAGTTCACTTTATCCGGAGTCAATGCTGACAGACTATGCCCGAACCATTCCATGGAATAAAATTAACTGGTTGATTAACCATCTTGCCGACTATCCGATGCGTACATGGGGTGATATTCAGCAAGCAATTTGGGTAATAGAAAGTAAATCTGGTTATGATGGAACAAGCACTAGTAATAGTGTTCCCGCAATCACTGCTGTTGGTCTGCAAATGGTCGCAGATGCAAATCTTTTGGGTGGTGGATTTGTTCCTGCTCCGGGTGATCTTGCTGCAATAGCATTTGAAGATACTACGAATCCAACAAATGTTCAGTTGGTTATTATCAAACTTGACCCATAATTATATTTATGCAGGTGTTTTACCAGGAGTGGGCTCTCCACTCCTGGTTTTTTACTCCTTGTGAACTTATCAGATTTTTAAGATAGGTGTTTACTTGAAGATGCTATGAAAATGAGGTTTCATGAAATGAAATTACTTTTTAATTAATCGCTGTCCGAATCTTTTTAAGTCTATAACAGACTAAAAAACTCAAATATATTTCCCCCCTTTTCAACGGTTATTCGCCGATGCGATTTTTTCCCATTTCAAATTTAAACTATAGTACAAATGGTTATCCGAAAAAAAGTACCTAAAGCATTTCTAAGGCGGTTAACTGCAAAAAATTTTGAGGTAATTCATTCGTAACCTGCAAAATTTCCCCAGAATGGGGGATTGTTTGACGTAAAAATCTGGGATAGTTTTGTTCTTGTAAAATTAAAAGTCTGAAAAACATTACACTATAGTGATACGTCTGATGAAAAAAAATGGCAAAATAAAAGAATGCAAAGGAGCTTCAACAAAAATGACAATGAAAACTACAACCCCATATTATATAATTAAAAATCGGCCTGTGAAAA
>JACZJI010000113.1 GCA_014860665.1 Bacteroidales bacterium
GTGTTTGGAAACCGCCGATTTGTATGAACCGATGATGGATGATATGGAATTTTTTCCAATATTTTGGAATCGTTTTTGGCCGATGGTGTTGGGTTGTTTTTGCGTCGACGTCGATGGTAGAGACAGGGTATACCCTGTCTCTACGGTATACCCTGTCTCTACGGCCCCCACCAACCGACCATCGCGGGAATTCCCGTTTCCAATATCATCATCATTCCCCGTCAAAATCAATATTCCGTGCACATGATTGGGCATTACAACAAATGCATCCAATTCCACATTTTTCGCATGGTATTTAATTTCATGCCACATGATATCCGCAATGATTCCAATGGCCGATAATTCCATATTCCCATCCACAATATTCCCGAAATAATTTTCCCTGTTTTGGGTGCAAATGGTAATAAAATAGGTACCATCCCAACGGTAATCCCAGTTTTGCAGCCGGGCAGAGGGAATACGGTATTTATTTTTGAATTTTTCAGGCATTGTATAGGCAGCGAATCTTCAAGGGTTGATTTTATTTTTCGTGTATTCCGGGCTACATACCCTGCTCTCCCAAATTTTCCGAAGGACCACCCATAAGATTCAACACAAATACTTTCTTTTACTTTCTCCTTCCGGGAAAAGCCAAAATGCGTCATCCGTAAATTTCGTGTAAACAGCGGCCGGGGCTGGGTTTGTTGGTAAATGGGTCAATTTCTTAATTGTTTATGGCCACTAAGTTAAAATATTTTTGGAAATGAGTTCACTTTCAGTGAAAAATGGGGCTACCGCCGAGGGGGTTTCTCTTCACCGCGTTCGCCGAAAAAAAAACTATTTAGGGCTGGCGCTAACAATTTCCCAAGTGGCTTTAATAATTTCCCGCTGGCTTTAACGATTTCCCAAGTGGCGCTAATGATTTCCGGCTGGTTTTGACAATTTCCCAAGTGGCGCTAATGATTTCCCGCTGGCTTTAACGATTTCCCAGGTGGCTTTGATAATTTCCCGCTGGCTTTAACAATTTCCCAGGTGGCTTTGACAATTGCCGGCCGGGCAGAAGGCAACTATCCCTCGGCAAGAGTCAAAACCAGCCCTGAAGGCATCAGATATAACCCGGTAAATGGTAAAGTTTGCCCGTTGACGGGCATAGAATTACCGGCCATCAGCAAAGATCATTCTGCAGGAAGTGATAGCGAAGAAATGAACAGGAACTGTCACAAAATGGAATTAAGCTAACACCAATACTAACAGCTAAAAGCCAAATACCAACGGTCTGTATTTAAAAGATTTTAATACTTTAGCCACTTATTGCTTCATTTTTATAAAACCACTCTTAAAATTATATTTATGAAAAAATACACTTTACTCCTTGCAGGCTTCCTTTTGACATTTTCACCTGTATTTTCACAGGTCATTATCCGGCGCGATTCCACCATCGAAGATATGGTTCAGGAAATATCCCGGACACGGATAAAACAGGATATCCAAACGCTCGTAGATTTCCACACACGCCATACCCTCAGCAACCAGACCAACCCCAAAGAAGGCGTCGGTGCAGCCTGGAACTGGGTAAAAGCCGAAATGGAAAAATCTATCCCCGCTTCTCACGGCAGATTGTCGGTTTATTTCGATAATTACGAACTCACACCGAAAGACCCGCGCGTTACAAGGACTGTTCATTTAAAGAACGTGGTGGCCGTTTTAAAAGGCACCAACCCCAATGACACCAGGATGTTTCTTGTAAGCGCCCATCTTGATTCCAGAGGCGACGACATCAACGACAGCACCTCCTTTGAACCCGGTGCCGATGATGACGGTTCGGGCGTGGCAGCCATTCTGGAAATGGTAAGAATCATGTCGACACGTCAGTTTTCAGGGACTATCGTCTTTACAGTTGTAACCGGTGAAGAAGAAGGCCTTTACGGTTCCAAACATATCGCTGAAGAAGCCAAAGCCAAAAACTGGAACCTGGTGGCCATGCTGAACAACGACATGATTGGCGAAGGCAGATCCAGTGGCACTTTGCTCAGCAACAATATGACAGTACGTGTTTTCAGCGAAGGAGTTCCGGCTTATGAAACACCGCAAATGGCCAAACTCAGAGCCTTCATAGCAGGAGAAAACGACAGTAAAGCCCGCGAACTGGCGCGGTATGTTAAAGAAGTCGGACAACGTTATGTTGACCAGCTTACCGTAAATCTGATATACAGACCTGACCGTTACGGCAGAGGCGGCGACCAATATTATTTCAGCAAGCTTGGATTCACTGCAGTAAGAATTTGCGAGTCTCATGAAAATTACGACCACACCCACAAAGTTCCGCGTATTGAAAACGGCGTACAGCTTGGTGATTTACCACAATATGTCGATTATGAATACGTCAGAAAAAATACAGGTATTAATCTGGCTACACTTGCCAATTTAGCGATGGCTCCTTACGAACCGCAGGATACAAAGGTTCAGATCTTTGATCTGACAAATAACACCACTTTAACCTGGAAAACACCAACTGAAGGAATAAAACCCGCAGGTTACTATGTGTTGATGCGTGAAACTGATCGACCCATGTGGCAACGGAAATACTTTGTAACAGGAAACGAAATCACGCTTCCCTATTCAAAAGACAACTATATTTTTGCAGTACAGTCTGTTGATAGCAATGGGCATGAGAGTTTGCCTGTTATTCCCATGCCGCAATTCAAAAAGTAAAGAGTAAAAAATGAAAAGCTGAAAAGCGCACGTTATAACGTGCGCTTTTTTTGTATCATGAACGTAGTGAAGGTATATACCGGAGTGAGAGTCTTACGAATTAATGCTGTTTTATATTCCGAGTGTGTTAGGCATCCAAAATCCACCGGGGCAGTCTTGTCTACCAGAACGAAGTGAAGGATCTAAACCGACAAAAGATTCTTTATGTTACTGATGATAGACTCCGGAAGTTCCCCTTCCTATGTTTTTCCCCAGCAATTTTCCATATTGCTGTTTAAATGAGGACAGTGGTAAGGATACAATTTCATGGCTTCCTCCGGGATACTGAAAAAAGAAATTAACATTATCAAAACTCATAAACTTCTTAAAGACATCCACTTTTTTTCCATCACTGGTTGCAAAACCATGTACAATTCTGGCCGTGCATCGCTCTTTAATGCAAGTTTCAAAAGGAACTACAATCGGCTTTACTTTTTCTGATTCTGTAGTCCATATACCGTCTTTTTTCACATTCATTGAAAACATGACAGAAACGCCTTTTGCCCTAACCATATTATTAGGAACAAGGATTGAAATAAAATCAGGACGTTGCCTGGCAGGCTCTTTTGCTACAACCAAAGTCAAAAATTCATTTTCTTTTGTGATCTTGCATTTATAAGGCACATCCAGGAACATAAGTGTCCCACGGGCTGTCTTAATGATATCCCAGGTAAATGTTTTGGCTGCAACATTTGACAGTCTTTGCACATTGCCAGTATTTTGTGAAAAGCAAATATTGATTAGGAATAAGGGTAGAATAATTATCAAAAACATTCTCACAGTAAAAAATGTTCTCTTTTGTTTCCTCTGACATCTTGCCAAAAGGAACAGGCTAACTGGGTTTTTAAGCACTTTTTGATTGGTTAATAAGCAACGAAATTAATAATTTTCCAGAAATATATTCTTGATTGCTTATGTTTTTTCAGATTTTTGGCTCCTTTCTTTGTCCTTCTGAACAATGCGAAGAATGAAAAATAAAAAATTGGCCGGAAGTTTCAGATCAACGTAGCATCATGTAAACCCTTTAGGTGGCAAGGGGGCACGAAGGCAAAGAAATGAGCAGAAATTTGTCACAAGCGGATGCTTGCCATTGGTTAAGGTCGCTACAAATTACTTCTTAAACAGTTTCTTTTTAATCATACCGCCTTTGGTATCCTTAATAGAACTCATCACCATAAAAGCATCCGCATCGATCTTTTCGATTTCAGTTTTTAGTTTAGAGAGCTCCAACCTGGTGATGACAGTATATACGATATCCACTTTCTTCAACTCTTCACCCCGTTTCGAAAACCCTTTCTTGCCACTGTAAAGCGTGCAGCCCCTTCCCAGCTTTTCGATGATAGCCAGCCTTACATTTTCACTTTTATCCGAAACAATTGATACTCCCGTATATTCTTCGATACCGTCAATGATAAAATCCACGGTCTTGGAAGCAGCAATATACGTGAGTATGGCATACAGCGCAATTTCGACAGACAGCAGGTAAGCACCGGCCAGGAAAATCAGCAGATTGAAAAGCAGGATTACATTTCCGACCGTAAGGGTTGTTTTCCGGCTGATAAAAATCGCCAGCACTTCCGTTCCGTCGAGAACAGCCCCTCCGCGGATAGACAAACCGATACCCAGCCCCAAAAAGAAACCGCCGAAAGCTGCAATCAGCAGCTTGTCATTGGTAACTTCGGGATATGGGATAAAATAAATAGAGGCCGATAACATTACAATGGCAATGATGCTTTTTATCGCGAAAGCCTTGCTGATGGTAGAAAATCCGAGTATAATGAATGGAATATTGAGCAAAATGATGAGAATGGAGATCGAAAACCCCGTTTGCTCGTTGATGATAAGAGAAATCCCGGTAACGCCGCCATCGATAAAAAGGTTAGGCAACAGAAATCCCCTTAACCCGAATCCCGCAGCAAAAGCCCCGGATACCATATAGAGAGTACTATATAATAAATGCTTGAAATCGATTTTTACATTAAACACAAGTTTATTGAAATCTTCTTCGGAGGGCTTTTTACCCTTTTTGTATTGATGCCTGATGGTATCGAAAATCACCTGTTGAAAAATCGGGTTCATGTCGGGATGAATTACAGTTATCTGCTAAATATAGCAATTTTAGCAATATAATCTGCAATGCCAGACACAATTCAGTCCGGGAGTCTCAATTTAAATTCCTGTATTCGACCGGGGTATAACCAGTATGCTTTTTAAAGACTTTGCTGAAATGCTGCGGATACTCAAAACCCAGCGCAAACGCTATTTGGCTGATGGTCTCGTTGGAGATGAGCAATTTGTTTTTGGCTTCTTCAATCAGGAAATACTGGATGTGCTCCCTGGCATTTTTACCGGTTTCTTTCTTCAGCAAATCGCTTAGATAATTAGGGGTAAGATTCAGCTTGTCGGCGCACATCTTTACTGTAGGCAGTCCCTTTTCCTTTAAAGAACCCGATTGATAATATTCTGATAAAAAGCTCTCAAATCTTGATAAAATATCTATGTTCCCCACAGAACGGGTAATGAACTGCCGGTCGTAAAACCGGGAACAGTAATTCAACAGCAATTCAATGTTAGAGACAATCAGCGTCTGGGTATGCTTGTCGATATTCTGTGATAGTTCGTAGTTGATTTTATCGATGATTTCAGAAACGATTTCCCGTTCCTTGTCCGACAAGTGCAAAGCCTCGTTGGAATTGTAGGAAAAGAAAGAGTAGGATTTTATAGTAGTGCTTAACGAAGTACCTTTTAACAGGTCAGGGTGAAAGAACAAGCCCCAGCTTTTCCCGGCTTCTTCCATTTCATCATCATCGTCATCCTCCATTTCCACTACCTGTTCCGGACCGATAAATACCATAGTCCCCTCTTCAAAATCATAGTTCTGATGTCCGTATCTCAGACGGCTACAGTTCTTACCCTTCAAAAAAACGGAATAGAAACCCGTAACGATCTTCGAATTCTTATACTGCTTGTCAAAAGGTGCCGACAAATCAACAATACAAACCTGAGGATGTTTCAGTTTATCCCTGTTTAATAATGTATTCAGCTGGGAAATCGACTCTATTCTGAATATTTCTTCCATTTCGTTCACACATTATGACATCCGGGAAATCACCATATCAAAGAAACGGTCGCCGAACCATTTGCGCATAAAGATAGCCGGTTTAGCCATATAACCTTTTGCATATCGTATTCTGGGTCTGCGTGCTGTCACTGATTTGTAAATAACTTCAGCAATCACTTTTGCATCTGAAAGCTGATTGTTGGCATACAACTTTTCCATGTTATCTGCAGATTTATTGGCAGATGAAGCATAGGGACCGGAACCTGAAGTTTTCTTGAGATTATCCACAGCAATTTGTCCCCATTCGGTTTTAATGCCGCCCGGTTCAACCACCACCACATCAATACCAAAACCTTTTGTTTCCAGACGCAGGGAATCAGAAAAACCCTCCAGCGCGTGTTTTGTGGCATGATACCAACCACCGAATTTGGTATACACTTTCCCACCCATCGAGGATATGTTCACGATCTTACCGTAGTGGTTTTTTCGCATCTGGGGCAAGACAAGTTGTGTTAACCTTGCCAAACCGAAAATATTCACCTCAAACTGGCGGCGTGCTTCGTC
This sequence comes from Bacteroidales bacterium, assembly GCA_014860665.1. Classification (GTDB taxonomy): domain Bacteria; phylum Bacteroidota; class Bacteroidia; order Bacteroidales; family F082; genus Sulfidibacterium. The sequence continues at coordinate 6,356 of JACZJI010000113.1, forward strand.
AAGCGGAACATCTTCGATGGCGCCGTAGGAACCGTATCCGGCATTGTTTACCAACACATCGATTCTCCCCTCTTTTTCAATAATCTGATTAACGCAGCTTATCATAGACTTATCATCGGTTACATCCAATGCAACAACATGAATCCCTTTCTTTTCAAGATCTTTCATCCTTTCGGTTCTGCGTGCTGCACCGTAAACTATATAGCCGTTTTCATGCAACTTGTAAGCGGTTTCCATGCCAATTCCTGAACTGGCACCGGTTATTAAAGCAACTTTTTTTGTTTCCATGTTTCAATTAGTTTTAGTGAAATCTTCCTGTACAAAAGTATGACGGCTTTACTGCTGCCGGGTAAATCATATTACGGATTGTTGTATACTTTTTACGGTTTTAATATAAGTCTGTATATTTCAAGTGAAGATTCATGAAGTAACTGCCCTGAATTGCAGCTAACTTCTGATTAAATAAATTGTGTAAACCAGGTATATCAGTAATAAAATTCCGGCTTCCCACCTGTCCAGTTTCTTTTTCTTCCCGGCAAACATGGCGATGAAAAGCAGGATAGTTCCAAATCCCAGCAGGTAAAGTTCGTAATTGAACTTGACATCATAATGAACAGGTCTAATAAAGGCACTAACGCCTAATACCAAAAATATATTGAAAATATTCGAGCCTATGATGTTTCCTACGGCAATATCATTATTCTTTTTAATGGCTGCGACCACCGAAGTTGCCAGTTCAGGCAGAGATGTTCCCGCTGCCACAATGGTGAGTCCGATTAAAGCCTGACTAATATGCAAATCTAATGCGATTTTCACAGAGGCGGAAACAACAAGCTTTCCACCCATTACTAATAGTCCCAGGCCCAGTATTATGTAAATCCATATTTTAAGGTTTGTCAGTTCTTTTGGTCTTTCCGCCGAATGCTTATTTTCAGCCTTCAACTGTGTAAAAACATAGTAAAGAAAAAAACCAAAAAACAGCAACAAAACGGCCCCGTCAATTCTGGAAAGGATCTCATTTCCGGAGAAAAAACCATTCGAAAACAAAAAAAGCATTAAAACCGCTAAAAAGGAAAGTGGTATTTCTTTCCACACAGTACTTGACTGAACCGCCAGCGGGGTAATTAATCCGGCTATGCCAAGTATTACGAAAAGATTAAAAAGGTTACTTCCAATAATATTCCCGAATACGATTTCCGACGTCCCCTGATATGCTGCGAACACATTGACGACTAGTTCGGGCATCGATGTTCCGAAAGCTACTATTGTCAACCCTATCGCCAGATCTGAGACTTTGTTTTTTCTCGCTAAAGCGGAACTCCCATCAACCAGCCAGTCTGCACCCTTTATCAAAATTCCAAATCCGGCAAGCAACAAAAGAAACTGCACCACCATATTTTTTCACATTAATTTACTTTACAGCACCTGATTTTTATGTTCATCCAATAACCTTAAAACAATAATTCCAGCCTACCGGTTCACAGGTCGGAGCTTGTGTATTTCCAAACCAACCCATATACCTGCGTGTGTAGGGAACTGGTAAGGGTTTTGAAATTCAAACCTTCATCGATAATCATTCATCATTCCAAACACTTTTTCTCCATTCACGTAAGTAGCCAGGAAGAATTCGGGGCACTCCGGTTAACTCGTTATATCAGTAACAAATATACCATTTAACATTTAAAGGTCCCGGGATAACATCATTCTTTCACATTCCACTTTCAGTTATCCAAATTACAGTAAAATCCAATTGTATCTTTCATAAGTGTGAATTATGTAACATATTACCAGCATCGTGTAACGAATTATAATATAGTAAGATATAACTTTGAGACTGTTAAGAAATTATTTATCAAATAAAAAATTATGTAGCATGAAGAACTCATTAAAAACACAAACTAAAATTGTTGTAATAAGTTGCCTGGTACTTTTACTATCCAGCAGCAGCATTTTTGGACAACAAACTAAAAACGTTGTATTTCAACAAGCTATTACTGCCTGGCAAAATGCAAATGCCGTACAAGCAAACATTCTGTCTCCTACAGATTATGACAAGGGCCTGGAATATTATAAGGACGCCGAAAATAAATTTGACAATCAAAAAGGGATAGAAAAAGTTAACGAGCTTCTAACTGAATCTGTTAAATATTTCAACAGATCCGCAGATTTCAGTATTACCGCTAAAACAGTTTTTGCGAATACACTGAATGCACGTGACGATGCTTTATCAGCCAATGCAGATTTATATGCTCAGGAAATGTGGTCAGATGCAGAAAAACAATTTAGAAAAGCAGCTGAACAAATGGAAAAAGGCAATAGAGACAATTCCTACCAGAAATCTGCCGAAGCGATGGATCTTTACAGGCAGGCTGAACTATCTGCCATAAAAACAGATTTACTGGCAGAAACCCGTAAAATATTGACAAAAGCCGATGAAATGGGTGTAGAGGATAAGGCTCCAAAAACACTTGCAAAAGCAAAAACATTACTATCAGAAGCTGAAAAAGAACTGGAAACAAATCGCTATGATATGGATTATCCAAGAATATTGGCAAAACAAGCTAAATATGAAGCCAATCACGCCATTTACCTGTATAATACCATTACTAAAATTGAGAAGGATGACCTGGAAACAGAAGATGTAATTCTAAATTTAGAACAACCGATCATACATATTGCTGCAGCAAGTGGTTTTGTAGCTCGATTTGATCAAGGTTTTGATAAGCCTAAGAATGAAATCATCAGTTTTATGAATAATTTGCAAAACAAAAACCTTTTGCTCAATACAAAGGTTACTGAACAAAATTATTTGATTTGGCAAAAGAACGAAAATATTGCTGTTTTGTTAAAGGAAAGAGATGCGCTCAATGCGGAATTTGCAATGGATATAAGCAAGCGCACAGCTGAAATGAATGCCAAAATGCAGGCAATCGAAGATGAAAAACTCATGCTCTCAAGAGAAATAGATTATCAAGCTAAAATTAGTGAAAGGTATCAACAGGTTAATCAACTGTTTGAAGAAAAGGAAGCTTTGGTTTTTCGTTCGGGTAACGATGTAATCATCAGAATGCAAGGCTTTGATTTTGATATTGGGAAATCCAATATTAAGCCTGAAAATTTTGGCATGTTAACCAAGGTTCAAAATGCCATTGGTATTTTCCCGGACAGCAAAGTTATTGTAGAAGGATATACTGATTCATTTGGTGGAGATGCTTCTAATTTAAAACTGTCACAGGAACGCTCTGATGCCGTTACTGCTTATCTAAAAGCAAATATGCTGACACTTAATAATGGAAATATTAGCTCAGTAGGGCATGGTGAAAACAATCCCATTGCCAATAATGAGACAGTGGAAGGGCGAAGTAAAAACAGGCGTATTGATATTATTATTAAAAACAATGATGCTTTGTTAACCCAGCGAAAATAAATACAGCAAACTATAAAACAACAGCCGGTTTCAATTGAATGAAACCGGCTGTTGTTTTAAAATTCGCCAATTATTGCTGAATCAAATCAAAATTCAGTTTCTTTAAAAGGAAAATCTTTATGAATTGGATCCTTCTGATTCCCTGATCTGCCGTTCTAATATTTTGTACTCCAGCGAAATTTTAATACTGTAATCCAGTTCAAATCCCACCAGGATCATTATAGAATTATAATATACCCATACCA
>JACZJI010000114.1 GCA_014860665.1 Bacteroidales bacterium
TAACTTTTCTTTTTATAATTTATTTTACGGTTTTGATGCTTTAAGGTTACCTTTTAAAAACAGTTTTTAACTATTTTAGAAATGAATCTTATGATAATCATACGTTTGATTGTTACGAAAATTCCTGATTTTTACTGCAAGCCTTATAAACAGTTGTAAATCGTTCTTTTCAAGCCATTTCAACGCTTCTTCTTTTTCATGTACAGCATCAGCAAAAACGATCAGAAAATCATAATTATATTTTTTAAGCCATTCGAAACCATGCTTTTTGTTGTCGATGGCCTCGTCTAATAATGCAAGATGGGGAAATTTATTACGGATGAGCCAACTCTGAGCCTCATAACTACCCCTGATAGCACTACTAAGTGCAGCCAGTTCCGGATAGTCGTTTTCAAGAAGCCATTTCAAAAATGCTCCGTCTGTTTCGGTAAATGTCTCGCCAAAGGCAAGCAAAACTTTTGGTGGATATTGAAGCATGTTTGGTTACGTTTAAATGAACTTCTGCTCTGGAGACTAATGTTATATCAAAGATAATACATTTACGGTTTTCAGATACAGAGTTCACTCAACTTCCTTACCAGTCAATATTTAAAATCTGATTTTCCTGAATAAAAAAAGGCATGGATGCTATATCAGCAACCACGCCCCTTTCTTTCTTTACAATAGTTATCTAGTATCTGTTAACGCAATTCAGGTCGTGGAAAGCCTGAATTAATCTGTCGCGCATGGTAACTTCGCCTGCACGAAGCCATACCCTTGGATCGTAATGTTTTTTATTGGGAGCATCTTCTCCTTCCGGGTTTCCAATCTGACCCTGCAAGTAGCCGTGATTCTTTGCTTCATACTGACGAATTCCATCCCAGAAAGCCCATTGGGTATCAGTATCGATGTTCATTTTTACGACACCGTAAGTAACGGCTTCGGCAATTTTTTCAGGTTCGGAACCTGAACCGCCATGGAATACAAAGTTCACCGGATTTTTGTCTGTATTGTGTTTTTTCTGAATGTATTCCTGTGAATTGTGCAGAATAACAGGTTCCAGTTTTACATTACCGGGTTTGTATACTCCGTGAACATTTCCAAAAGCAGCTGCAATGGTGAAACGAGGACTAACAGAAAGCAATTCTTCATAAGCGCGGTTTACTTCTTCTGGCTGTGTATAAAGACTTGAATTTTCAACTCCTGAATTATCTACACCGTCTTCTTCACCACCGGTAATCCCCAACTCAATTTCCAGTGTCATACCCATCTTTTTCATTCTTTCCAGGAGGCGCTTAGAAGTTGCCATGTTTTCATCCATTGGTTCGGCAGAATAATCAAGCATATGAGAGCTAAAGAGAGGTTTCCCGTGTGTTTCAAAGTATTTTTCTCCTGCATCCAACAGCCCTTCAACCCACGGTAGCAATTTCTTGGCACAATGATCTGTATGCAGAATTACCGGAATGCCATAGTACTCAGCCATTGCATGCACATGAAGGGCTCCGGCAATTGAACCGGCGATAGCTGCTTTCTGACCATCGTTAGAAATTGCCTTTCCGGCATAAAAAGCCCCGCCACCATTTGAAAGCTGAATAATAATAGGGGAATTTATTTCTCGTGCAGCTTCGAGTGCAGCATTGATTGAATCCGAGCTCACCACATTGACCGCAGGAATGGCAAATTTCTCCTCTTTTGCAACTTTAAAAATATATTGCACATCATCTCCGGTAACGACGCCCGGTTTAATTTTGTCTGAAATTTTTACTGACATAATTTCTTTATTTAAAATAGATTCTTTGCTAACAAAATTACACAAAAAAAGAGGGGAATATTCCGCAACAGACTACAAACACCACGGTTCTTTATAAAACAATTATAGTAATGCCTGATGATGCTTTCGCAAACGATTGAAACCTAACTAATCTTTTCGTATTTTTTTGTTTTCTTATAAACTCTTCTCACCCAGATCGGCAAAACAATGACCCCCATAAAAAGGTAAGGGTAATAAGAAATGAGTCTCCAGAATATGGCGAGGGTGGTACCCCACGAGGCATTGGGAATAAAATCGCTAAGAAATTCTACGAAAACATACTCGGCTATCCCACTTCCTCCAGGAGTCGGACTTATCAGCAAAATAATCCACATGGACAACTGGCGACCATAAATAAGGAACTGATCATAAAAATTATGTGACTGTACAAAGAAGGCCATCAGTAAAAAGTTGACCACCCAATATCTGCCTGTCCAGGAGAAAATAGTAGCAAGCATGCTTTTAACCCAATATCCCACCGGTTTTTTTTTGATGACCTTTGAGGTGCTAATAAGTTGATTTGCTGACTTTCTTGTCTGTAAACGCCATCTCCTTAAAACAGGAAACAAAAACACCCATGAAACAAATGTTTTAAAAAGATAAGGATTGATAAAAAGGGCATAAGCCAACAGTAAAGTATATAGAAAAATTACTGCATATCCGATGTAAAATCCATAAATAAGATCCATGTAATTTTTAGCCTCGGGAGGAAAGATATTATTGCCGTAAAACAGATATATCAAAGGGACTGAAACGATGAAAAAAACCTCATCCAGGAAAATGGCAGTCAAAACAACAGCAGTACTCCGCCCCACACTCAGGCCTTCTTTGTGAAGAAAGAAAATTGCAGGAGCAGTTCCACCTACAACAGAGGGTGAAACAGCAGAACTGAACTCCCAAAGAATAATAATACTAAAGGCCTTTTTCCAGTTCAGTTTTGAATCAGTTAAGATAATTATCCGATACATATAAGCTATGTCTCGAACCAACATCATGACGATAGCGATAACAATAAAAAGAATTGTGTGCCAGGTAAATTGAACAAAGCTAAACGCCTCAGGATTAAAATTGCGATACAACATCCATGCACTCACAGCCACCCCGATAAGAATGGGGAGAATAATTCTGGAGGGCCTCAGACTGTTAATAATCTTATCCAAAATCGCAATTTTAAGTCAAACAAATACAGGTAATATTTTCTTTATAACAATGGTTCACTAATGATAGCAAACACATATCATTTAATATAATACAAATATAAGCAAAGTATCGGCACCTTCTTTCTTTTAAAGAATCAGATTAACGCCATTTTGGCATTATTAAATAAAGAAATGTGTCATTTTGTCATTTATCTTATATCAAAAAAAGGACTATCTGTGATGGCACAAGATTTGAAAAATAGAAAGAAAAGAAATTAAAATAAACTAAAAAATTATAGGAGGTAAAACCATGAACTTAGTAAGAATTAATCGTTATCCGGTTTTCAATGACCTGATGGAAAACTTTGAAAGAAACTTCATTGGCAGATTAAATGAAGCCAACGGTGATGTTCCGGCAGTAAACATCAAAGATCAAAAAGACAAATATGTAATTGAATTTGCTGCTCCAGGTCTGAATAAGGAAGATTTTAAAGTAGATCTGGACAACTATGTTTTAACCGTTTCTTCAGAAAAGAAAATTGAAAATGAAGAAAAGGAAAGCAACTATACACGCAGGGAATTTGTCTATAGCAGCTTTAGTCGTTCTTTCACGCTGCCTAGAACAGTGAATGCCGACAAAATAAAAGCTGATTACGTAAACGGAATTTTAGCCATCTCACTCCCTAAAAAAGAAGAAGAAACTAAACTGACTCGTCAGATTGAGATTTCGTAAACAAAAGGGAATCTTTTATGCACAAAAGTCTGGCTGGCCAGCCAGACTTTTGTGTTTTCTCACTTTTCATGGACAAAAAAATGACCAATCTAAGCTATCCATTCGGGAAATCTCAGAGAGAATAAATAAAAAAGCCGTCCAGATAAAAGGGACGGCTTTATACCATATAATATCAACTTATCACTTACTGGGGCTATTCATTCTTAGCCCTTAAAGTAGAATAATTGATCTTCAGCGCATTGGATTTACGTAACTCTTGTTTCACATCCGTTACGATACCCATTTTAGTATTCTTGTCAACTTTCAGTGCAAAAGTAAGCAAGTTACGAACGGCTTCACTTCTAGCCTGGCGCTCTTTTGCAACAAATTCAGGAATTTGACGTACAGTAGCAAAAGCATCATTCAGCTGAATACGTGATTTCGTACCTAAGGCTTTATTTGAAGGTTCACCTATGTAAATATAGCTTACCAACGACTTTTTCTCAAGTTTCTGGACCTGTGTTGCTGATGGCAGATGTATAGTAACAAGGGGCGTATTTGTACGCATTGATACAGAAACCATAAAGAAAAACAACAGAATGAAGATAATATCAGGTAATGAAGCTGTACTTATCGCAGGAACTTCCTTATTTGACTTTGATGTTTTAAATTTTGACATATCAGTTATTCCCTCCTACATTTTCAGGTTCAGCCTCAGAAATTCGCACAGGAACAAGCTTATCGATCAGATCGACTTTCTTTTTATCAATCAGATCTTTATACTTTACTCCAAAATACTTAAGCGAAGCTTGATTTTTCATATCCGCAAAAGCCTTTGCCAACTGATCCTGAACCTTTATATACATATCATAAGAAGTTCCACGGTCGTTCTTCAAGGAAACAATTCCTTTTGTCATCAAAATTTTTTGACCTAACTCCGGAAAATACTCTTCTTTCGTTTCAGGATAATTAGGATTATCACCACCGTGAACAGTCATAAAATCTTCCACTGCATTGGCCAAAGTACTCAAATCTCCAGGCTTCCCGTTAACAAGCAAAAAATCATGGCTGTTGACAAGTATCTGCATTACATTACGTTTATTTACATCCACCTTAGTGTCTTGCTTTTTGACCGGTGGAGGCAAAATTCGGGTAATACCGGTATTTACGTTCATCGTTGTCGTCACCAGAAAGAAAATCAACAACAAAAACGCAATATCAGCCATGGAACCGGCATTAATTTCCGGTGCTTTTCTTTTAGACATATTATTTAAAGATTTTTATTACTGCAGAATACAAGATTGTTAAAAAAGACAATATAAGCATAATATATACTACATATAAGCCCATACCTACCAACCTTGATACCTCAGCAGTAGTGTGATGTTTTTCTAAATAAAGTGCACCAAATGCATTGCCAGCTATGCCATAAGAAATGACAACGACAACAATTAAAATACCTGCACTTATTAACATTTTCTTAAGATTCTGCGGATTCTTGACTATTGTGTAAACAGGAGTTACTATCAACACGATAAGGGCAAGGTAGAGAAAAAAGGTACCAAGATAAAGAAAGTTGCTTGTTCCTAATCCATCCTGTGACCCCAACCCACCTGTGTAAAATAAGACTCCTGCTAACGCTCCAATAAACATCATTGCGTACAGAATCCATTTGGTTATGTTAGCTACTCTATCTTTCATAATGAATTATTTTTTGTAGTGTTGAGCAACAAGGTCGACAAAAGCAATGGAAGTGTCTTCCATATCACTTACCAGGGTGTCTATTTTTGAAATGATGTAATTGTAAAAAATCTGCAAAATAATTGCCACAATCAGTCCGAATACGGTGGTCAACAAGGCAATTTTAATACCACTGGCAACAACGGTTGGGCTAATTTCTCCAGCAACAGCGATAGCGTCGAAAGCAGCAACCATCCCAATAACAGTTCCCAAGAATCCCAACATAGGAGCCAGAGCGATAAACAACGAAATCCAGCTTACACCATTCTCGAGTCTTCCGGTGACCACACTGCCGTATGCTATAATTGATTTTTCAACATCTTCCAGTCCGTTATCATAACGGCTCAACCCTTCAGCAAAAATTGCAGCAACGGGTCCACGTGTATTACGGCAAACTTCTTTGGCCTTTTCAAGATTCCCGCTATTCAGGGCACTTTCAACCTCACGCAACAATTTCTTTGAGTTGATGGAAGCCATACTCAAATAAATTACACGCTCAATAGCAATAGCTAAACCAAAAATCAGGGTTAATAAAATAGAGGCCATAAAACCAGGACCCCCTTGGATAAACTTATCCTTTAAAATTTGATGAAATGATTGGGGTTGTGCAGCCGCCGGAGTAACAGTCGTTGAAACAGCAGCAGTTGTATCGGCAGCAGTTGAATCTTTAGCAACAGTACTTGAATCGTTAGTTACGACAGTTTTTTTTGCCGCTGCATCCTGGGCATAAACAACATTGGAAAACCCTAAGCTTAACATTGCAGCAATTGAAATAAATGCAATTAATTTTTTCATGATGATTAAAAATTGATTAAGACGATTTTACATTTTCTGATTGGTTACAAAAATATAAATTAATTTAATTAACAAACGTATTTTTGATTATTTTACTCTTTCTCCAAAATTTAGTGAAACAAAACAACTATTAGTTTGTTTGCGGAGAGAGGGGGATTCGAACCCCCGGTACGTTTTTGACGTACACACGCTTTCCAGGCGTGCCTCTTCAGCCACTCGAGCACCTCTCCTAATTTCAGGACGCCAAAAGTAAAAAAATATTCTTACACAATACTAATTTCACCTCTTAATGAAAGATTCATATTGTGGATAAATTTTTCCCTGGTCAGATTTCTACCCAGTAAGTACATGATCTTCGATAATATAGCTTCTGTTGTACTATCATATCCACTGATCACTCCGATATTTTTTAAGAGCAGGGAAGTTTCATACTGACCCATATCCACAGCTCCTGCCACACACTGGGTAACATTCACTACAAAAGTTCCCCTTTCAATGCATTGCCTTATTTCATCAATAAACCATTCGTCAGTGGGCGCATTTCCGGTACCGAAAGTCTCGATGACCAAGGCTTTTTGGTTGGGTACAGAGAGTGCAGCATGGACAAATTCTTTTGTTATTCCCGGGAAAATCTTGAGCAATCCCACCCGGTTGTCAAGCTCTTTATGAACTTTTAATTTCTTCCCATTGGGTTTGAAAATATCATGTTTATAAAACCTTAAATAAATACCCGCTTCAGCGAGAAGCGGATAATTGGGAGAAATAAAAGCGTTAAAGTTTTCTGTATTATATTTCGCTGTGCGATTGGCTCGCATCAGACGATTTTCAAAATAAATACAAACTTCAGGAACCATCGCGACATTACCTTCACGCCTGGCGGCCATTTCAATCGCCGTAATGAAGTTCTCTCTGCCATCGGTTCGCAAAACGCGCAATGGAAGTTGTGACCCCGTGAAAATTACCGGTTTATTCAGGTTCTCAAGCATAAAGCTTAAGGCGGATGCCGTATAGGACATGGTATCCGTACCATGGAGTACTACAAAACCATCATAATCATCATAATTCTTTTCAATCAACGAAGCCAATTCTACCCAATATTCCGGACGGGTGTTGCTGGAATCAATCAGCGGATCAAAACTGTAAAATTCCAGCTGGTAATCAAACCTCTTTAGCTCCGGAATCTGATCATAAATACCCTCAAAGTTAAAAGGAGTCAAGCTACCGGTCTTAGGGTCCTGAATCATCCCGATGGTACCTCCGGTATAGATGATCAGAATTTTGATTTCTTCTTCCATGATTTACTCAAGTATTATGTAAAAAACAGGTTTTCTGCCGTGCTGGTGGTTATGTCAGCAACTTCCTGAAAACTGATCTCCTTGACTTCCGCAATTTTTTCCGCAACAAATCTAATATAACTGCTTTCGTTTCTTTTGCCCCGGAAAGGAACAGGAGTAAGATAAGGAGCGTCGGTTTCGAGAACCAGTTCTTCAAGAGGAATTTCTTTCACAACATCAGCCAGACCTGAGTTTTTAAAAGTAACTACGCCCCCAATACCCATTTTAAAACCGGTGTCCATGATCTTTTTCGCCTCTTCGACTGTTCCTGTAAAACAATGAAAAACTCCTTTTAAATCATCCGTAAGTTCTTCTTTTACAATTTGAAATGTGACATCAAAAGCATCTCTGGTATGAATAGAAACCGGAAGATGGTATTGCTTTGCAAACCGTAACTGTCGCCGGAATGCATCTTCCTGCTGGCTCCTGAAACTCTTATCCCAGTAAAGGTCAACGCCGATCTCCCCCACCCCCACATACTGATTTCGGGAAAGTTCATCCGCTACGAGTTTCAGTTCCTGTTCATACTCATCGTTGACCGAAGTCGGGTGCAATCCCATCATTGGGAAACAATGACTGGGAAATGTTTTTACCAGTAACTGCATTGCCTCCAGCGAACTGCTGTCAATATTGGGAAGTAACATTCGGTCCACCTGGTTTTCCAGTGCCTTATGGATCACCGTTCCGCGGTCCGAATCAAATTCCTCCGTATATAAATGAGTATGGGTATCTACCAATTTCATGCTGCAAAAATAGCAAAAAGAAGGTGGTAAAATTCTGCGTAAAGAAAGGTCATTAATATAATTGAAAGAATCCCCTCATTCTTCCAGGGGCTTCTCCTCCTGCATTTCTTTCAGCACTTTGTTCACTTCTTCTTCAGTTTCGTACAGAACTGATTTGCATATCCGAATCAGTCTGGATGCTTCTTTTACTTTGGCAGCCAGTTCATCCACGGGAATCTCATCGCTTTCGAGCCCGGAAACAATCTCCTCCAGCTTTTCCATGGCCTCTTTGTAACTTATTTTATTCATCTTTAGTTTGTTTATTCACTTTTTCAACGAGTACTTCAACGCTTCCGCGATGCAATTTTGTATGCAGGGTTTGACCCTGGTGAAGTACAGAAGCATCGGTAACCGGCTTATTATTATAATAGGTGATGCTATAGCCCCTTTTCAAAACATTTTCCGGTTTTAGCAGTTCCAGTTTGCCCTGTAAAGATTCCAATTTGTTTGTGGAGTTATTCAGCTCTTGCCTGACCTGAATGCCCAACATACGGGTAATATTTCTTAGTTGAACCTGCTGATCTTTTAACGTTTGCTTCGGTTTCTGGAGTAATCCGGCGCTCAGAGTTTTTAATCGATTGTCTGCTTCCTGAATGGAATAGGAAACATTTCTTCCCAAATTTTTACCGATCAGGTTCAACTCAACTGCCTCCCGGCTCAACAGATTTTTTGTGTGAACCTCAAAGAATCTCAGCAAATGACTGAATTTCTGCTTCTCTTCATCAAATACCTTAGTAGAAGCCCTATTGATCTTTTCTACGGCCGTTTTCAACCTGACTGAAAAATTATGAAACTGCTGAATCAGGAAATGGGCAGCTTCGGTAGGCGTGATCTTGTTGGCAAACGCCACCATCTGGACCACGGTTTCGTTGGTGGAATGACCAATTCCCGTAATCACCGGCAGTGGAAAAACTGCCACTGCTTTCGAAAGTGAATAGTTATCATAGGCATTCAGCCCCACATCACCACCTCCGCCACGAATGATCGCTACTACATCAAATTCTTCCATTCTATTTTCAATTTCCCTCAACTGTTGTCCTATAGACCGGATTGCTCCTTCGCCCTGTAGCAGTGCCGGGAAAAGATGGATGGAGAATTCATAACCCCAACTATTGGTTTGAATCACATTTACAAAATCACTGAAACCTTTGCTTGTTTCCACAGAGATCACCGCAATTCTTTTGGGTAACAAAGGAAAAGGACGTTTTTTATTCTCTTCGAAGACCCCTTCTTTTTTCAGCTTTTCAATGGTAGCCAGTTTTTCTCGAGCCATTTCACCCAAAGTAAAACTCGGCTCAATATCAACGATATTCAAAGCCATACCATATTTTTCGTGATATCCTATCCTGGCAAGGAACAATATTTTCAAACCATCTTTTAAAGGTTCTCCGGTTACAGCCCTGAATTTCTGATTGATTTGCATAAACTGTCCCGACCAGATGTTAGCCCGAATTTGTGCTTCCACAATACCGTTTTGCTTTTCCACCAGATCAGGGTAACAATGTCCGCTTTTTGGATAATAATTCAGTTTGGCAATTTCAGCTTTAATCCACAAATGGGATGGAAAAGCTTCTGCCACTGCGTTCCTTATCCCTAAAGAAACCTCCAGCAGACTGTAAATTTTCCGGTTTTCAGATGATTCCTGTGTCATATTTCAGACAAAGATAAAGTAATCATACATTATATATATGTATAACACTTTTTCTGTTCGACTCAAATGGCTTCGAAATTCAATCAGTCATCCATTCAAAGACCTGATAATGTTCACCATTCATTCCCAGGCGTTTGTAGACTTCAATGGCCCTCTTATTGGATTTATCCACATACAATCTCACGCCGCCAACATCAGCATCCTGTTCTGCCCACTCTTTTACATTTAAATACATCTGACGAAAAATTCCGAGCTTCCGGAATTCAGGTAGCACATAAACAGATTGAATCCATAAAACCCATTTGTTCCGCCAGTCGCTCCACTCATAAGTAACCAGCAACGAGGAAACAATATTAGTTTCATCAACGGCAACAAAATATTTACCCTTATGCGGATCTTGCATCACACTGAGTACTCCTTTTTTAACGGTTTCCTGGTCCAGTTCAAAATTTTCCGTTTCCATTGCCATTTTCACCTGGAAACCTGCTATGACTTCATAATCTTCTTCGTTGGCCGATCGAATTTGTATCATGTTTTTTGATATTTTTGTGCGCTCGTTCAATATGTGCTCTTCTTGTCTATAAGACTTTTGACACAACATGTTGAGGTGAACAAATATAAAATAATCTCCGGTACCAATGAGCGATCAAATTAAGCATGAATGCGGAATTGCCCTGGTTAGGCTTTTAAAACCCCTCGAATATTATCTGGCAAAATACGGCACATCTATATATGGTCTGCAAAAGCTGCACCTGATGATGCAAAAACAGCACAACCGCGGACAAGACGGTGCAGGAATGGCCTGCATAAAATTCGATCTGCCCCCGGGAGAAAAATATATCAACCGCATTCGCTCCAACTCCTCCACTCCGATCCAGTCCATTTTCAACAAGGTCTACGACCATTTTCAGGAAGTTCAGTCAAAACATCCAAAACGTATTAACGACGTAGGATGGATGAAAACCCACATGGACTTTACCGGCGAACTTTTCCTGGGACATCTGCGTTACGGGACCTACGGAGGAAATACTGTAAAAAATCTCCATCCCCTGAAAAGGGCCAATAACTGGAAAACAAAAAATCTGCTGCTGGCAGGTAATTTCAATATGACCAACAACGATGAGCTTTTTGAAACGCTTGTCGAGTTAGGGCAATATCCTCAGGAAACATCCGACACAATAACTGTCCTTGAAAAAGTAGGCCATTTTCTGGATGAAGAAAATGAACGCCTTTATTTTGAACTGAAAGATCAGGGTGTTTCCAAAAAAGAAGCCACCGATTATCTCATTGAAAAGCTGGATATTCTTCCCATTTTGAGGGAATCTGCTAAACGCTGGGACGGTGGTTATGTGATAGCCGGTTTGCTGGGACATGGCGATGCTTTCGTCATGCGTGATCCGGCAGGAATACGTCCGGCCTTCTATTATGCTGATGATGAAATTGTGGTTGCTGCATCTGAAAGACCAGTGATTCAAACAACCATGAATGTTCCGATTTCATCTGTCAAAGAACTGGAACCAGGACATGCTCTGGTAATAAAAAAGAATGGATCCGTTCAAAATGAAGCATTCATCGAGCCCTTACAGAAAAAATCCTGTTCTTTTGAGCGCATCTACTTTTCTCGTGGAACCGACCGGGATATTTATCTTGAAAGGAAAAAACTGGGTCGCTTGTTAGGAAAAACAGTGATGGAGGCTATTGATTATGATTTAAAAAATACGGTCTTTTCCTTCATTCCCAACACAGCTTCAGTAGCTTTTCACGGACTGGAAGAATATCTGAAAGAATACACAGCGCAACGTATTCAGGAAAAAATCCTGAAAGAACAAGGTAATCTGTCAGAAGAGAGATTAAAGATAATCTTCTCAGAACGCCCGCGTATCGAATCCATTGCTGTTAAAGATGCAAAGCTCAGGACTTTTATCACTGCTGATACACATCGCAACGACATGGTTACACATATTTATGATGTTACTTACGGTATTGTTCGGAATGATCTGGATACTTTGGTTATTTTGGACGATTCCATCGTGCGTGGAACTACATTAAAACAAAGTATTATCCGCATTCTTGACAGGTTGCATCCGAAAAGAATTGTCATTGTTTCTTCTGCTCCACAGATACGCTATCCCGATTGTTACGGAATCGATATGGCTAAACTGGATGATTTTGTGGCCTTCCGGGCGGCCATCGCTTTGCTGAAAGATACCCATCAGGAGCATGTGATTAATGAAGTTTATGCCAAAGCAAAGGCACAGCAAAACCTTCCCAAAGAAGAAATCGTGAACCACGTCAAGGATATTTACAAGCCTTTCACTCCTGAACAAGTCTCAGCTAAAATTGCTGAACTTGTAACCGCAAAAGACATTAAAGCTGAAGTATCCGTTATCTTTCAAAGTATTGAAAATCTTCATCTGGCCATCCCGGATCATACGGGGGACTGGTATTTTACCGGCGACTACCCTACTCCGGGCGGAAACAAAGTGGTAAATCAGGCATTTATCAATTACGTGGAAGGACGCAATGAAAGAGCTTATTAACCTGAGTTCAACATAAGCAAAGGATTAAAAAAGAACGAGTTGAGTAGTAACCGAAATCGTTTCGTATTGAATCCTTGGTTTTTTTGCCATAAAAATGCTCGCCAACAAGTCAGTGAACTATTTGATAAGAAGTTGGTAAAGCTTCTGTGCCGGAGTGTTTAATCTGAAAAATGTTTTCAAATCATGTTGGGAAGCAGATTCCTTATCAGCCAATAGTTTTCCTGCAACTTTTTTATATTCCACCCAGGTTATTAGCTTTAGTATATCCTTTAATGGGAGTTTGCTCCCCGGCAAGGTTGTAGTAAAGCTATGATTAAACCGAGGTTAAACCGAGGTTGCTTCGAAGTTCATTCGAATAAAAACGAATGAACCCCGGTTTAACTTTGCCTTAAATATTGCCTTACTATATCTTTGCTGTGGATAGAAGCAAACTTATCCTGATAGAAGTGATGAGTACAAAAAATCAATTGCACATCGAATTCAGATTATTAGGATACAGAAACTTATTTTTCCTGTTAACAAAAAGGGGGAACAGCAAAATCTTCAATCAAAATTACTAATGGATCGCGCTAAGCACCCATTTATTAATAATGAATCTTATGAAAAGAATAAGAATATTATAGATTACTCGTTATTAGTGTTTTGTAATATCCACAAATCATCTGAATAGCTCTGTGAAACTCTGTGTCTGCTTTGTGTAGCTCTGTGTAATAGCTATTTCACAAACAGCCACAATGAAGCCACAAAGAACCGCAGAGAGAATAGTACTGGTAATAGGTTAGATTTCTGTCTTTTACATCATTATCATCGAGTGCGAAACCTTAGAAAATTATGATTGAGGGTTTTTAGATACATTTGTGGCAAATTAAAGAATATGGTAAAGATTTGTGTGTTTTGTGGTTCCAGTATGGGCTTTGATGCAAAGTATCGTGAAGCAGCCAAAGAAGTAGCAGATTATTTCGTTGCAAACAACATCAGTTTGGTATACGGAGGTGCCAGCGTTGGCTTAATGAAAATTCTTGCCGATACCTTGCTGGAAAAACATAAAGAAGTGATTGGCGTGATGCCACAGTTACTTATTGATAAAGAGGTGGCACATCATCATATTTCTCAAATGATTGTCGTGGAAAGCATGGCTGAAAGAAAGCAAAAGATGATAGAACTTTCTGATGGATTTATTGCTTTGCCGGGAGGTTTCGGAACATTGGACGAACTCTCAGAAGTCATGACCATGAACCAATTACGGATCAATGATAAACCTTTGGGAATTTTAAATGTGGACGGATATTTTGACAAGCTGCTGGAATTTTTTGATCATTCTGTAAAAAGCGGATTTGTCAGGCCGGAATACAGAAAAAATCTCATGGTTTCAGACAACATTGCTAAGCTGGTCACTGAGATGAAAAATTACGAACCCCTTTCGATAAAAAAATGGGTTGAGGACATTAAAGTAGAGAGCAGACATTAATTTTTATTCTCCCCAACTGTCACGATCCAGACTCCTGTAATGAATGGCTTCGGCCAGATGTTCGGAGTTGATGTCAGGACTTTGGTCAAGATCGGCAATGGTTCGCGAGACTTTGATAATCCTGTCATAAGCCCGGGCAGAAAGATTTAGCTTTTCCATAGCAGTCTTAAGTAATTGCCTCCCTGTATCGTTTAACCGGCAAAATTTATTCAAATCATTGTGATTCATCTGAGCATTGTTATGCACAGATTTACTTTCCTTATATCGCTCCGATTGTATGATTCTTGCCTGCATGACCCTTTTTCTGATTTCTGCGCTTTTCTCAGATGGCAGAGCTTCAGCCAAATCTTTAAAGGGAACCGGAACCACTTCCACATGCAGATCAATCCTGTCAAATAATGGGCCCGAGATTCTATTCAGATATTTCTTCACAGCTCCCGGAGAGCAGACACAGGCTTTTTCAGGGTGGTTATAATAACCACAAGGACATGGATTCATAGCTGCCACAAGCATAAAACTGGCTGGAAATTCCACCGTGACGCGTGCTCTTGAAATGGTAACAACACGGTCTTCCATGGGTTGCCGCATGACTTCCAACACGGTTCTTTTAAATTCCGGAAGTTCATCCAGAAAAAGGACTCCGTTTTGAGCAAGAGAAATTTCTCCAGGTTGCGGATAAGTGCCGCCGCCAACCAAACCGGCGTCACTGATGGTATGGTGTGGTGATCGAAAAGGTCTGGTAGTGATAAGCGAAGCCTCATTATTCATTGTCCCGGCTACCGAATGAATTTTGGTAGTTTCAATAGCTTCAGGAAGTGTCAGTGGTGGCAAAATTGAAGAAATACGTTTGGCCAGCATAGTCTTTCCCGAGCCGGGAGGTCCTATCATGATCACATTATGACCACCGGCTGCGGCAATTTCCAATGCCCTTTTAATATTCTCCTGCCCCTTGACCTCTGAAAAATCAAAGTCAAAATTGTTCAGCTTTTCAAGAAAAGCGTCTTCCTGGTTGACATTAACCTTTTCCAAAGTTTCAACATCATCCATAAAATCGCAGACTTCGAGAATATGCTTTGCCCCATAAACTTCAATTCCATCTACTATGGCAGCCTCTGCGGCATTTTCAAAAGGAACAATTACCCCTTTAAATCCATTTGCCTTTGCTGCAAGTGTTATAGGAAGCGCGCCCTTAATGGGTTTAATCCCGCCATCCAGCGAAAGCTCACCCATAACGACATAGTCATTTAAATGATCTTCCGATATTTGTTTTGATGCTGCAAGTACTGCTAAGGCTATAGGTAAATCATAAGCAGAACCTTCTTTTCTAATATCAGCTGGAGCCATATTAATAACCACCCTTTGTCCCGGGAATTTCTTACCTACATTGCTCAAAGCAGCCCGAATCCTTTCGTGGCTCTCTTTTACAGCATTATCAGGTAAACCGACCAGAAAAAATTTGGAACCTTTTCCCACATTCACCTCGATGGTGATGATCATGGCGTCAATGCCAAAAATAGCGCTACCATAGGTTTTCACTAGCATTTCAAAAATTTTGTTGGTTTCGTACCAACAAATGTAATCATTTTTGAAAAATGCTAACCTACATTCTTTCCGTTTATTCTATGGCTTATAACCCGATTTCTGAAGAATATTTTGTGCATCCTCCATTTTCATCAACTGCATTAAAGTCGTTTTCGGGTATCTGGACATATATTTTCGAACCATCTGCCAACCAAACCAATTCCCCATGGCAGCTGGCGAATCATGAGAAAAGCCGTCAGTAAAGGGCCCAGGCTGAGTTAACTTATTCATAGTCATGTAATCAGTGGAATACAACAAATTGTCTTTAACCAATACAGCCCAGACATCTTTTTTGTGTTTTTCAATCCATTTTATCTCATTTCCGGTATAACCGATCTTGACAGAATCAGGTACCAGCGGCATCATGGCATCCAGAAAATAAAGACGTTTTCCGGCGTTTATCATTTTTGCCAACATATCTCCCGGTGGAATAGAAGGATAAAAATAATGATCATAAATTGAATTCATTACATCAATAGGAATAAACGCTTCCTGCATACACCTTCGGTGATACTCGGGAATATTCAACTCTTCATAAGGAAGATAATTTTCTCCCAAATAATCATCCAAAGCTATTACCAAAACCGAATCGCGTCTGAGGATGGGATGTTCATAATAAAGGTCCGAAACGTAGGAAAAAACCTGTGGTAGTTGATAGTTCGGAAAATAGTATTTAAAATGTGAAAATGCTGAAGACAGTTGTTTCTCAAGCTGATTCAGATCGGGATAGACTTTCATGGTTTGATGATAAACATGAAGAATCCCGGTATCTGTCACATAACGATATAACTGATTTATATTGGCCGTGTCATTTAAATCAGCATCAAGAAAATAGGGAAAGGATTTCTTTAGTCCTTTCAGCCCCTCCTGGAAATGTAAGGTATCAAGGCCGAATAATGCCTTTCCGTAACGATGAATCTTAACTGTAACCTTTGGTAACTTTGATTCAGGGACAATCGGTCCCTGAGCCTTATGAGCACAGGATTGCATCAATAAAGCAACAGAAACTATAACTGTTATTACAAGAAATTTCTTCATGATCAATAAACTCCAAAAAAAATGTCAGCACCTGAGTACTGACATTTTTTGATTTTTTATTTAATTATTTTACAGAATTTTCCATCCCAGAGTTACCATGAAGGCATTCGGCTTTGCAGAAGAAATTGATCCGTTGTTAACAGTCACATCTCCATTTGTCAAATCACTGATACCCCCATAATACTTCACATCAAGAACAAATGTCGCGATGTCAACGCCAACTCCCACCTGATATTGGTAATTGGCATTTTTAAAATTATCTGCTTTTAGATAATCACCGGTAGCTTGGGCTGCTCCAGAAACACCTACGTCTTTACTTACGACAAAATTTGCTGTCGCCCCACCGAAAACACTCAATTTCACAATTTTTAAATTCAATAATTTAAATCCAAGACTTAACGGGACCTGTATTGACTTTAAATTAACAGTTTGCTCTCTAATACTATTAATAGTAAATACATTTCCCTGAGTAAGGTAGTTTACCTCAGGTTGCAAAAAGACCTTGTTACCTAAACGCATGAAAACCCCTAGCACAAAATTACTCTGCACATTTGTTTTAATATCCTGTCCGTTTAAAGAAAGACTGGATGCTGAATATCCAATTTGAGGACCGATGGTAAACTGTCCGTACATAACCGCTGAAGTCAATACAGCGATCATAAGTAACGTGATTTTTTTCATTGTATTAGTTTTTGTATCCTACGTTAATAACTCAAAAATACTTAAAAAAGTATTCTAATTAGGTATTTTTCAAAAAATAATTGTCCGCGTTTCCTTACTTTTGCTGTTCAATTCAAACATTTAGCATCTTGAAAATAGCACTGGCACAATTAAATTTCCACATTGGAAACTTCGACAGTAACAAGGAAAAAATCCTTGAAGCTATTCGGAAAGCAGAAGCTTTAAAAGCTGATTTGGTTGTCTTTTCCGAATTAGCTATTACCGGGTATCCTCCACGGGATTTTTTAGAGTTTGAAGATTTCGTCGCCAAGGCGAAAAATGCAGTAGATGAAATTGCTATTTCCTGTAAAAATATTGCCGCAATCATCGGCATGCCTACACCAAATACAAGCAAGAAAGGAAAACTTCTGTTTAATTCTGCTGCATTTTTAGAAGACGGAAAGGTGAAGAAAATAATCCACAAAACGCTTCTTCCTAACTACGATATCTTTGATGAATACCGCTATTTCGAACCTAATCGTGAATTTGAAATTATCGGGTTTAGAGGCAAAAAGATTGCCCTGACTATTTGTGAAGATATCTGGGATGTGGAAAGAAACCGCCTTTACACGGTTAATCCGATGGAGGAACTCATCGTCCACAAACCTGATATTATGATAAACATCGCTGCTTCTCCTTTTAATTATAATCAGGCCAAAATACGGGAAGAGGTGCTGCGCCGGAACACCTTAAAATACAACCTTCCATTGTTTTATGTGAACCATGTAGGAGCACAAACCGAGTTGCTTTTTGACGGAGGTTCTGTTGTAATGGCCCCCAGCGGCAAAGTAGTTGATGTTTTGAATTATTTTGAAGAGGACCTCCGGGTTTATGAACTTGAAGAAACCATTCGCCCAAAGAAATTTGTCAAACAGGAAATTCCATCAAAATCCGCTTTGATTCATGATGCGCTGGTGATGGGTATAAGGAATTATTTTAATAAACTTGGGTTTAAAAAAGCCATCCTGGGCCTTTCAGGAGGAATCGATTCAGCCGTTACCACTGTTCTGGCGGCTGAGGCCTTAGGAAAAGAGAATGTTTACAATGTTTTATTACCATCTAAATTTTCTTCAGATCATTCCATTAGTGATTCGCTGGAGTTGGTAAAAAATCTTCAAATGCCGCACGATATCATACCTATAGAAAATTCTTTCGAAACATTAAATACGACACTAGAACCATATTTTCATGAGAAACCGTTTGACATTACTGAAGAAAATCTTCAAGCTCGTATCCGCGGTGTAATTTTGATGGCGCTATCCAATAAATTTGGTTATATTTTACTGAATACCAGCAATAAGAGCGAAGCTGCCGTAGGTTATGGAACACTTTACGGCGATATGAATGGTGGTCTGTCAGTATTAGGAGATGTTTATAAGACCGAAGTTTATGAACTGGCAAGATACATCAACCGTAATGGAGAGATCATCCCTGAAAATATCATTTTGAAAGCACCATCTGCCGAATTAAGGCCCGGTCAAAAAGACCAGGATTCATTGCCTGATTATGCAATTCTAGATAAAATTCTTTATCAGTACATTGAGCTGAGAAAAGGGCCGTCGGAAATTATTGCCATGGGATTTGAGGAAGAATTGGTGAAAAAGGTTTTGCGGTTGGTAAACATTAATGAATATAAGAGGTATCAAACCCCGCCTATTTTGAGAGTTTCCGGAAAAGCTTTCGGGATGGGAAGACGTATGCCAATAGTGGCAAAATACCTTTCTTAATAACGGATTACAAAATCCTGTTTGGGACTTCCTTTGCGGAAAAATACCAATCCCAGCCAGAACAAATCAACGGAGAGCATGACCCGCGGGTCATTTTTGATGATCTCCCACGCTTCTGCCATGCCGGGGGACCAGTGAATGTCATCGAAAATAAACAGGCTCTTCTCAGCAGTCTTTTTAATACATTGCGAGAAGTAGTCAAGTGTGGCTTCTTTCCTATGGTTGCCGTCAAAAAAAACAAAATCAAGATTTTTTATTTCTTTGAGAACTTTGGGTAAGGTATCTTCGAAATCTCCTGTTCTGACCTCAACATTCTGAATACCCAGTTCTTTGAATGTTTCTTCGGCAACAGAAGCAAGATTGGGGCAACCCTCCAGACTGATCATTTTACTCCGGGGAACAGGAAATTTGATATATGAAGCACTCAAACCGGCTGCAGTTCCCATTTCCAGAATAGTTTCCGGCTGAAATCTTTTACTGAGCCTGTAAAGCAACTGAGCTTGTTTTTTTTTCTGCGAACGTCTCTGCACCAAAGGCCCTAACTTTTCGTGTGAAATTACAGGATTGTCCTTATTACCCTTTCCAAAGTCCGTTGTCTCGATAACTGATTTGCTGTGAGAAAGTATTTTTTTATAATTGTCAATTTCATCGTAACCGGAATATTGATTTTTATCCCTGAATACATTTTCCAACAAATCAAAAACAAAAGGAGAATGTATTTTGAATCTGGTTTTTGCTTTAAACCAGTAAGATACATAGCTTCTAAACAAAAAAATCCTGTTTCTAATCATGCGATAAATTTAGCTTTTTTACCCTTGCCAAAAAGAGATTTTCCATTTAAAAACCAACATTAAAAAACTTATTTCCCATAAAAAAACAGGCCATCCTTTTTAGGACAGCCTGTCTTCATCAATATAATATCAGATCAATTACTTATCGTCTACTTCTTCAAAGTCAACGTCTGTTACTTCATCGTTGCCTCCTTTTGAACCACCTTTCGGGCCCTCGTTCTGTGGAGGAGGAGTCTGGCTTCCACCATCACCCTGGGTGTTCTTATACATTTCCTCACTTGCTTTCTGCCAGATTTCATTCATCTTTGCCATGGCTGCGTCAATGGCTGCAATATCCTGAGATTTGTGAGCAGTACGCAGAGATTCCAGAGCCCCTTCAATTTCTGACTTCTTGTCTGCCGGAAGCTTGTCACCATATTCCTTCAACTGTTTTTCAGTCTGGAAAATTAAGGCATCGGCTGCATTCAGTTTATCGATTCTTTCTTTAGCTGATTTATCGGCATCGGCATTAGCCTCAGCTTCAGCTTTCATTCTCTTGATTTCTTCATCAGACAATCCTGAAGAAGCTTCAATCCTGATACTTTGTGATTTTCCGGTAGCTTTGTCTTTTGCAGAAACATTCAGAATACCGTTGCTGTCGATATCAAAGGTAACTTCGATTTGCGGCACACCACGTGGGGCGGGCGGAATTCCGTCGAGGTGGAACCTTCCAATGCTTTTATTCTGGTTAGCCATTGGTCGTTCACCCTGCAACACGTGAATTTCTACAGAAGGCTGGTTATCAGCTGCAGTAGAAAATGTTTCAGACTTTTTAGTCGGGATTGTTGTATTGGACTCAATGAGTTTTGTCATCACACCACCCAAAGTTTCAATTCCCAATGAAAGTGGAGTAACGTCAAGCAAAAGAACGTCTTTTACTTCACCGGTAAGCACACCTCCCTGGATAGCGGCTCCGATAGCCACAACTTCGTCAGGATTTACACCTTTCGATGGCTCTTTACCAAAGAAATCTTTTACAATCTGCTGAATAGCAGGAATACGTGTTGAACCACCAACCAGGATTACTTCATTAATGTCTGCTGCAGAAATACCGGCGTCGCTTAAAGCTTTTTTACAAGGCTCAATAGTGGCTTTAATCAAGTGGTCGACCAACTGCTCAAATTTAGCCCGTGTAAGCTTACGTACCAAGTGCTTTGGAACACCATCTACAGGCATAATATAAGGCAGGTTAATTTCAGTTTCGGTCGAGCTGGAAAGTTCGATTTTTGCTTTTTCTGCAGCTTCTTTCAAACGCTGTAAAGCCATAGGATCTTTTTTCAGATCCAGACCTTCGTCTTTCATGAACTCATCAGCCAGCCAGTTAATAATAACTTCAACAAAATCATCACCACCCAGGTGGGTATTTCCGTTGGTAGATTTTACTTCGAAAACACCGTCGCCCAATTCCAGGACAGAAATATCAAAAGTACCTCCACCCAGGTCAAATACGGCAATGGTTTCGTCTTGTTTCTTTTTGTCGAGGCCATATGCCAAAGAAGCTGCAGTAGGCTCGTTGATGATACGACGAACTTTCAAACCTGCGATTTCACCAGCTTCTTTCGTAGCCTGACGCTGAGCGTCGTTAAAGTAAGCCGGAACGGTAATAACAGCTTCTGTAACGGTTTGGCCCAGGTAATCCTCAGCTGTTTTCTTCATTTTCTGAAGAATCATAGCAGAGATTTCCTGAGGAGTGAAATTACGATCGTCAATTTTAACCCTTGGGGTGTTGTTGTCGCCTTTAATCACATCATAAGGCATCCGTTTGATTTCGCTCGTAACATCATTAAAAGAATTTCCCATAAAACGTTTTATGGAATAGACCGTTTTTTTAGGGTTGGTAATTGCCTGCCTTTTGGCGGGGTCGCCAATCTTTCTTTCACCATTATCTGTAAAACCGACAATTGATGGTGTGGTGCGACGGCCTTCGCTGTTTGGAATTACGACGGGTTCGTTGCCTTCCATAACAGCAACACACGAGTTCGTGGTCCCCAAGTCAATTCCGATTATTTTTCCCATTTAATTTCCTCCTTAATATTTATGAATTCAATATTCAATTTTGTGTTGTGTTCAACTTTAGGTCAAGGATTATGCCAAAGAAACTTAACATGGACAAATTATCTTTTTACGATCAGACAGGAGTTACAATCTGTCTCTTATAAACTTTCATTTTAAATTCAAATATATGTTTATCAGTATTTTATATCTAAAACATGGTTCCATGAACAATTACTCTATCCGCTCAGGACATTCTGACAAAAAGACAGAAGTTCTATCAGACAACACTGTCTGAAAAATCATTGAAAGGTTTTCATTCTGCTATGTTATATCGCTTGTAGCATAATTGGGTTGATTTGAAAATTAAATTTCCTAAAGAAATCACTCATTAGAATCTCTATCTTTGTACAAATTTTAAATCAGGGGAATGAAAAAGCTACATCTCTATATGTTACGGTCTTACCTTGGGCCTTTCGTGTTAACTTTTTTCATCACGATTTTTGTTCTTCTGATGCAGTTTCTCTGGAAATATGTAGATGATCTTGTTGGGAAAGGACTTGACTGGACTGTAATAACTCAGTTATTATTTTATGCATCAGCTACTTTTGTCCCCATGGCACTTCCGTTGGCTGTTTTGCTATCATCATTGATGACATTTGGAAATCTGGGAGAGCATTACGAGTTGGTTGCATTTAAAAGTGCCGGAATTTCACTGAACCGGGCCATGAAACCACTTAGTATTCTTGCAGTACTTATCAGTATTGGGGCCTTTCTGTTTTCAAATTATGTTTATCCTGTAGCAAATCTTAAGTTCGGCTCTTTGCTGTATGATGTTCGGCAAAAGAAGCTGGCTTTTAATCTTGACGAGGGAGTATTTGATAATGACTTGAACGGTTATGTTATCCGGGCCGGAAGAAAAGCCAAGGACAACAAGACTATTTACGATGTCATGATTTATGATCACACCAACCGGCAGGGAAACACAAAAGTGACGGTTGCAAAAAAAGGGGTTATGGAATTAACTCCGAATCAGCAAAAAATGATTTTTACATTGTACAACGGTTACTCATATCATGACATTACTAACGAGATAAATTATACTATAAAAAGGCCCTTTGAATTCATGAAGTTCAAAGAAGAAAGCCTTTCTTTTGATCTTTCTCAGCTGGATCTTCACCGGACTAATGAAGATCTTTTTAAGAGCAACTATTCGATGCTTAATGTCGGTCAGCTTGACCATGCCATTGATTCTCTTAGCAAACAGCTGGTTGACAGAGAAGTTGCTTTCAGAAAAATCAGTATTAGAAAATACGGTTATCTGGCTAAAGCTGATACTCAAAAAAGGACAATTCCGCAAAAGAAGCCCGTTAAAGAAGTAGCAGACATGACAAAAATAAAGTTTCCTCTGTTACAAAATTTTAAACCGGAGGAAAGAAAAATGATACTGGATTATGCCCAGAATAATGCACGCTACGCGAAGGACGACCTGTTATTCCACATGGATAAGTATGTAAAGCCCAAGGAAAACCTTATTATCGACCATGAGATTGTATGGAATCAGAAGTTCAAACTCTCGCTGGCATGCCTCATCTTTTTCTTCATTGGAGCTCCTTTGGGTGCAATTATCCGAAAAGGAGGACTGGGGTTGCCGTTGGTGATTTCTGTGCTATTTTTCGTGATCTATCACGTTATTTCCGTTACAGGAGAAAAATCAGCCAAGACCGGCGAAATGAGTATGATCTTTGGGATGTGGCTCTCTACTTACATCATACTTCCGCTGGGATTATTTTTGACTTACAAAGCCACTTCCGATTCGCCTTTGGTAGATGCTGAAAGTTGGAAAAGATATTTTGAAAAACATAAATTGCTGCGGTGGATACCAATAGCCTATGAAACAGTGGTAAAGTGGATAAAAGCCCAAATACCATCCAGAAAAAAAACTTTAACCTGATATATTTTGAAAGTTCTGTTTCTATGCAACAAGTCTCCCTGGCCATCAAAAGAAGGTGGTTCCATGGCCATGAGCCAGTTGATTGAGGGATTGGTTGATACAGGACATTCCGTCAGGGTTCTTGCTGTTAATTCAGAGAAATTTCATGCTAATGAAAAAGATGTCCCTAAAAGACATCTGAATCAAATCAATATTGAATGGATTGATTTAAATCTGTCAGTGAAAATATGGCCGGCTTTTGTGCATTTCATTTCCGGAAAATCTTATCTCGTTTCACGGTTTGTTTCGAAGGAATTTAAAAACAAACTAATCCAGGTTCTTAAAGAGGAACATTTCGACATTGTCCAGCTTGAAACATTATTTATGGCGCCTTATATTCCCGTAATTAGGAGCTATAGCAATGCCAAAATTACATTACGTCTGCACAATATTGAGCACCTCATATGGCATCGGCTTTTTTACCAAAACATGTTTTCGCCAAAAGGAATTTACTTCCACCATCTTTTTAGAACTTTAAAACACTACGAGCAGAAAGTCATTAACGATGTAGATGCCCTATTACCTATTACTGAAGAAGATGCTGAATTTTTTAGAAACCATTCAAAAGTTCTGGTAAAAACCATTCATTATGGAATAAACCTTCCTGATTTATTTGAAGCTGAGGAATCTGAAAACGCCTTGTTTTATATCGGCGCTATGAACTGGATGCCCAATATTGAAGGAATACAGTGGTTTTTAAAAAATGTCTGGCCAACATTAAACAAGAAATTCCCTGAACTAAAGTTTTATATAGCAGGGCGGGAAATGCCATCCTGGCTAATGAATTTGAAGATGGAAAATGTTGTTGTTTTAGGTGAAGTTGAAGATGCCAGGGAATTTGTTCGTTCCAGGAGAATTGCCGTGGTTCCCTTGTTTTCAGGGAGTGGAATCCGTATCAAGATCATTGAAAGCATGAGCCTTGGAAAAGCAATTGTTTCAACACAAAGGGGCGCAGAAGGCATCGAATACGAAAACGCTAAAAACATTTACATCGCAGATACAGCAGAGGCATTCATTCAGTATATCAGCGTTTTATATACACAACCTGAATTGGCCCAAGAAATGGGTAAATCGGCACGGCGACTTGTGGCTGAAAAACATCAAAGCAGAGAAATTATCCGACAATTGATAGGTTTGTATCAGGAAATTTTATGATTTTTGTGAAGAAACCTACATTCTAAACTAATTTTTATGAGGATTTTCGTTTTGCTTTCAAGGATTCCATACCCGTTGGAAAAGGGAGACAAGCTAAGGGCTTTCAACCAAATCAAAGGACTTTCCAAAAACAACGAGATCATCCTCTGTGCGCTGAATTCCATCCGTAAAATAGACAAGCAACAGGCTTTCGCCGAATTGCAACCTTATTGCCGATCGATTAACTTTATTGACATCCCGCTTTGGGTAAGAATTACCAATGTAATAAAAGCCTATTTTTCTGGTCTTCCAATACAGGCAGGATATTTTTACAGCAGAAAAGCAAAAAAAAAGATTAAAAGCCTCATTCAAGAATACAAACCTGATCATTTATTCGGACAACTTGTACGTGTCGCGCCCTATCTGACAGACACTGGCATTCCTAAAACTCTCGATTATCAGGACGCTTTTTCTTACGGAATGAAACGAAGAATGGAACACGCTTTGTTTCCTGCAAAAGCAGTTTTGAAAATGGAGTATAAAAGACTTGCCCGTTTTGAGAATCGTGTTTTTGATGTTTTTGACAATAAAACCATCATTTCGGAACAGGACCGTAATTTAATATCTCATCCTAAGAAGCAGGAAATTCAAATTGTAAGAAACGGAGTAGATTTTGATTTCTTTTCACCAAAATCGTCAGAAAGAAAACAGGACATTGTCTTTTGCGGGAACATGAATTATCCGCCCAATGTGGATGCAGCCCTTTTCCTGGTGAAAGAAATTATGCCACTGGTTTGGAAACAAAAACCGGAAACATCACTACTTCTGGCAGGAGCCAATCCAAATCGGAAGGTTAAAAAACTCGCTGATGAAAAGGTCAGAGTAAGTGGATGGATGGAAGATATTCGCGAAGCGTACCTGACTTCGAAAATTTTTATAGCTCCCATGCGAATTGGAACAGGATTGCAAAACAAACTTCTCGAAGCTATGTCCCTTAAAATTCCTTCCGTCACTACTCCCTTGGCAAACGCAGCCCTTCATGCTAAACCGGACAATGAAATTCTCATCGGAGAAACTGCCGGACAGCTTGCTGAAAATGTGATAAGTCTGCTTGAATCAGAAGAAAAACAAAATGAAATTGCTGAGAATGCCTTCCAATTTGTACATGAAAATTTTTCATGGGAAGATACCACATTACTGCTTGAGGAAGTGATAAAAAACGGCAAATCAATCGGCAAGTATTCGAAGACTCTCTCTGTTAAAGAATTTTAAATCAACACCAATTGGAGTTTGAGACTAAACTTTTTCAAATAATTACATCTATTTTTGCAGATATCGGAAAGCAAAACCGCTTTCCAAATCGCAACGAATAAAAAAGTGAAACAGCAATTTAAAAAAGAAGAACGGTTAGACGAAAAAAAACTCATTGGAACTTTGTTTAAGGAAGGGAAAACTTTCTACAAATTTCCTTTTAAAGTTTTTTATTACAAGATGAAAGAAGCAGAAGAATATCCTGCAAAAGTCTTGATTAGCGTATCGAAACACAACTTCAAACGTGCTGTTGACCGCAACCATATCAAAAGGTTAACCCGGGAGGCCTACCGTAAAAACAAGAGTATTCTCTGTGGAAAATCAGAAACGGAAACCTGCCGGACAACCTGGGTAATTGGCTTGATTCATACGGGAAATGTCATCCCGGAGTACGAAGACATTGAGAAGAAAATAATCCTAATTTTGCAAGAACTACTAAAAAATGAGCAAGCTGCTGTCTAAATTTTTTATTTTCCTGATAAGAATATATCAATATACACTGTCACCATATATCGGGAATGCCTGCCGATATACTCCAACATGTTCCGTATACAGTGTAGAAGCTATCAAAAAATACGGACCATTTAAAGGAGGCTGGATGGCAATAAAAAGAGTTCTCTCCTGTAATCCATGGGGAGGAAGCGGTTATGACCCTGTTCCATAAATCAAAATTTAATTCTAATGATCAAAAAACATTTTTTTATTCTGGGGCTGATTCTACTTTCATTTACCCAGATAAATGCACAGGAAAGCAATAATTTCAAAATCTCAAAAAGCATTGAAATTTTCTCCAATGTAATGAGGCAGTTGAATCTGAACTATGTTGACACTATCCAACCTGTAAATCTGACGCAAACTGCTATTGATGCAATGCTTAACCAGATGGATCCTTATACCGTTTATATTCCTGCCAGTGAATTGGGAGAATTTAATCTCCTGACAAAAGGTGAATACGGCGGTATTGGCGCCGTTATTCAACAGCAGGGCAATTATGTCATTATTACAGAGCCTTACAAAGGCTTTCCTGCCCAATTGGCTGGAATGAGAGCCGGAGATAAAATTATCGACATCGATGGTAAATCTGCGAAAGGCATGAGCGCTTCAGATGTAAGCAACTTGTTAAAAGGGAATCCAGGAACTAAAATAGCAATTACCGTTCAGCATTATGGAGATTCTACCAATACCAAGCTGAGCCTTACCCGTGAAAAAATCAGAATTCCAAATGTTCCTTACTATGGTGTTGTAGGCGGTGATATTGGATATATAAATCTGACTCAGTTCAGCCCAAATGCAGCCAATGATGTAAGGAATGCTTTCCTTGATTTGAAAAACAAATATCACATTAAGGGTGTTATCCTTGATTTGAGAAACAATGGTGGTGGGCTGCTGGATGAAGCAGTAAACATTGCAAATATCTTTGTGAAAAAAGGAACCACAATTGTCACAACCAAAGGCAAACTGGCTGCCAACAATGAGGTGCATGAGACTACAGGGCAGGTAACTGATGCTAAAATTCCTTTAGCCGTTCTTGTAAATGGCAACACAGCTTCAGCTTCTGAGATTGTATCAGGTTCCATGCAGGATCTCGATCGTGGTGTCATTATTGGACAAAAAACCTTCGGGAAAGGTCTTGTACAGAATATCGTTCCCATCCCTTACGGTGGAGAATTGAAAATTACCATTGCAAAATATTACATCCCCAGCGGCCGTTGCATTCAGAAAATTGACTATTTCAATAGAAATAAAAACGGTGACCCGACACTGGTTCCTGATTCTCTGATTCATGCATTTAAAACCCAAGATGGCAGAACAGTTTATGATGGAGGCGGGATTACGCCTGATATCATTACTAAACCCAGAATTTTCAGCCAGCTTTCAGGCGATCTGTACGCACAAAACTACATCTTTAATTTTGCTAATCAGTTTGTTCTTCATAACAAAACTATTCCCAGTCCGGCTGATTTCAGTATCAGTCAGGAAACTTTCGATAATTTCAAGAAGTTTGTTCTAAAAAAGGGATTTGATTATGAAACCGAAACCGGTGCATTAATTAAACGTCTGGTACAAAGCTCGAAAAATGAAGATTATTATAACAGTCTGAGACCTGAGTTGGATAGTTTGAGTAAAACTTTAACAGTAGAGAAGAAAAAGGATCTCGATAAACATAAAAGTGAAATTGAAACCATGCTTCGTATCGAAATTGCAACCCGCTATTACTACGAGGCTGGAAAGATAGAATCCTCGCTGATTAATGATAATACATTAGAAAAAGCTATTAAGGTACTCAACGACAAAAAGGAATACGAAGATATTTTAAAGGGAAAGGTCGCCAAGAAGAGTGAAAAGAAGGACAGTAAACACTGACCTTGAACATATCTGAAACAAGAATCCCTTTCTATGATAAATGGGCGAAAAACCATTTTTAGTTACTTATACGGCTGGGCACTCATCTTATTTGTGCTCAGCCTTCCTTTGTCTCAATATACGCTTAGCCTCGCCTCTTTTCTAATTCTGGTATTGTGGGTTTGGTCTGATATACAACTGGTGGTAATCGCCCGGTTTTTCAGGCAAAAAGGGTTCTTTATCGGCTTTTATTTCTTAATTCTTTATTTATTTCGTTCGGGACGTCTCGGTATTGCGGAAAGAACGAGAGTTTTCTGGAAAAATAAAGCAGCAGTTATATTTTCAGCCATCTTCATCATTTTTCTTCTTGGACTAATCAGAACTACGGGTTTTTCATCCGGCCTAACAGATTTGAAAATCAAACTTCCGCTTTTGTTATTCCCTGTTGCATTTTCAAGCCTTGAAAAGATTGATTATCAAATTCTAAGAAAAGTATTCCTTTTCTACCTTTTAGGGTTATTTGCGTCTACTTTGGTTGGAAGTTATATCTTAATAAAGGGGCAATTCACTGATATAAGAAATATCTCACCTTTTATTTCTTCCATTAGGTTGGGATTGAATGTGAGTTTCGGATTTTTCATCCTGATCTATTTTATCACCAAAGAAAGCTATTTCAATATCAAACAAAAAGTTCTGTTTGCAGTCTTGGCAATGTGGTTCCTGGCCTTTTTGTATTTTATGGAAGCGATCACTTCCCTTGTCGCCATTTTAATTGTGGGATTGGCTTATCTCATTTACCTGACATTTAACTCAAGGAAAAGTTATTATCTGAAGTTTGCTTTTCTTCTTCTTGTTATTGGGATTCCGGTTTCCATTTATTTTTATGTAAAAACGGAAGTCAAAGAAATGACGACAGCGCCAACAATCAACGCTCAAAATCTGGATAAATACACGGCGCTGGGTAATCCTTATGTCTTTGACAAGAGCCGGGGGGTCGAAGATGGAAAATATGTTGGATTATATTTGTGCGAAACTGAGTTGAGACAAAGCTGGGATAAAAGGAGTAAAATTTCTTACGATGGTATAGATGAAAAGGGAAATCATTTAAGTCAGACTTTAATCCGTTACCTGACCTCTAAAAACCTGAGAAAAGATGCTTCCGGCGTAGCGTCATTAAGCAATGAAGATATACAACACATTGAAGACGGCATAGCAAATTATAATTACATCGCACACCCTGGTATTCGCTCACGGCTTTTGCAAATTGTTAAAGGGTACCAGGTTTACAGCCAAGACGGTGATCCTAACGGAAGTTCCGTTTTCCAAAGAATTGAATATATTAAAGCTGCCATAAATATTGTTGGTAAGCACTTTTGGACCGGTGTAGGAACAGGAAATCTGAAGAAATCCATTTCCAATGAATTAAATGAAATGCATTCCAAACTTCAAAAAAAATACATATTTTTCATGGCTCACAACCAATTCCTGTCTGTCTTTATGGCCGTGGGAATTTTTGGATTTATCTTTTTCATTTTTGCACTGATTTACCCGATTATCATCACAAAAAGTTATCAAAACTATTTCTTCGTGGTTTTTTATCTGATTATGATAATCTCTATGTTATCTGACGACACCCTTGAAACTCATGTTGGGGTAAGCCTTTTTTCGTTTTTCTCTTCACTTTTACTCTTTGGAATTCAACAAAAAAGCCTTTCCTCAACAAAAAGCTAGATAATTTTGCCTCCGAAAAGTCAATTCTTGGAAGAACATTCTTTTTATTTCTTTTCCATTGGGTTTCTATACCTGAAAAGCAGCGTTTTAGCGAAATTTATTAAT
>JACZJI010000010.1 GCA_014860665.1 Bacteroidales bacterium
AACAAGTATATAATAATAAACATTAAAATTTTAAAATTTGTTAATTATATAATGAAATCTTAGTAACTAAAAAATGAATTATAGAGACGAAATATTAAAGCTTAAAAAAGAAAAGAATGCTCTGATTTTGGCTCATTATTACCAGATCGGTGAAATTCAGGATATAGCTGATTATGTTGGCGACAGTTTGGGACTATCTCAAAAAGCTGCAGAAGCAAATGTCGATATTATTCTTTTTGCAGGAGTTCATTTTATGGCTGAAACGGCAAAAATTCTAAATCCGAAAACCAAAGTTCTTCTGCCGGATTTGAATGCAGGTTGTTCATTGGCCGATTCATGCCCTTATGATGACTTTGTAGCCTTTAAAAATAAATATCCGGACCATATTGTTATTTCGTATATAAATACGTCAGCAGCCATTAAAACCGTTTCTGATGTAATTTGTACTTCAGGCAATGCTGTGAAACTTGTTAATTATTTTCCAAAAGATCAGAAAATCATTTTTGCACCTGACCGTAATCTGGGTGGTTATGTCAATCAAATGACTGGTAGAAATATGGTTTTATGGGA
The DNA here is from genome assembly GCA_014860665.1 of Bacteroidales bacterium. Classification (GTDB taxonomy): domain Bacteria; phylum Bacteroidota; class Bacteroidia; order Bacteroidales; family F082; genus Sulfidibacterium. Next base: position 571 of record JACZJI010000010.1, read on the forward strand.
AGGAACCTGCGAAGTTCACGATATTTTAAACACAGAATCTATTCTTAATTTAAAAGAAGAACATCCCAAAGCTAAAATTGTGGCACATCCCGAGTGCCAGGCTCAGGTGCTGAAAATTGCTGACTACGTTGGATCTACTACCGGATTGTTGAAATACACAAAAACAGACGATGCAAAGGAATATATTGTTGCTACAGAAACAGGAATTCTTCACCAAATGCAGTTGGATTCGCCTGATAAGAAATTTTATGTGGTACCTTCGGATAAGACTTGCGCCTGCAACGATTGTCCGTACATGAAATTAAATACCATGGAAAAAGTATACCTCGCTTTGAAAAATGAAACTCCTTCCATATCTTTAGATGCTGAAACAATCGAAAAAGCGTTGGTACCTATTGAACGTATGTTGAAGATATCTAAAGAACTGAAAATTATTTAATTATGAATAATTTTATTAGGATATTTTTTATTTTTTTGCTTTTTTCCGTGTTGAGCGCATGCTCAGGGACGAAGTATTTTACCAAGGAGATGAAGATTAACCTGTATAAAAATCATCTTGATGAAAGTAAGGTTCAGTTTTATAATTCAAAAAAAATAGTGTTAAAACGTAATCTAACCTATAAGGAAACCAAACTGGCAAGGGGAAAAATAAAATATCAAAATGGTCAATATTTCGAAGAAATTATTATTCCCAAAGATACTCCTGGTGTATTGGATAAAAACGGTTCACATATGATGAGTGTGGCTTTTGAAAAAGGAAAAAACAGAGCTCTTAATTTCGTTCTGAACAAAAATGATCATTATCAGCTTTCGGCTTTGGTATGGGCTGATGGTTACGGAAGGGTTTCTTACGATACCTTGGTTTATTATGTTGAACCTAAAAGTGCTTCGGCACAACTGATGGTTAAAAAAGACAATTCTTTCATCTTTAACAGAAATATTAGAAAAGTGAAAGGAAGATTGGTAGATCAATGATTAAATTTTGAAAAAGTATCAATAAATAAACCCCGGTAATTCTGAATTACCGGGGTTTTTATTTTAAGGATAAGTGGATTTACTATTTCAGAGCAGCCAAAGCAGCTTCGTAGTCCGGTTCGTTAACAATTTCAGGAACCTGTTGGGTATAGACAACTTTTCCTTTTTCATCAACAATAATAACAACTCTTGATTCCAATCCTGCTAACGGGCCGTCTGCAATTTCCAGTTGGTAATCTTTACCAAAACTGCCATTTCTGAAATCAGAAAGAGTGATTACTTTATCGAGACCTTCTGCTCCGCAGAAACGGGCCTGTGCAAACGGAAGGTCTTTAGAAATGCAAAGAACCACTGTGTTGTCAAGGCCTGATGCTTCGGCATTGAAACGGCGTACTGACATAGCACAGGTAGCTGTATCTAAACTTGGAAAAATATTTAAAACTACTTTCTGGCCTTTAAAATCCGATAATTTTGCTACGCTGAGGTCTTGTTTAACCAAATTAAATTCAGGTGCTTGTGTTCCTTTTTCAGGAAGGTTTCCCAAAGTGTTAACAGGGTTCCCTTTTAATGTAATCTTTGACATTTTATTTAGAATTTTTATTTCACAAAGTTAAGGATTTGTACTCTACTTCTGCCCATAAAAAACCTTTTTATGGGTTAAGAATTCTTAACCGATGTCATAGGAAAAGATCTGAGGCAATGCCATCTGCAAAAAGCTTTCCGTAGTCAGTCAGTTTAAAGACATTTTCATTGACAATCATTTTTCCCGCCTGAATTGGTTTTTGAATTTCTTTCATAAAATGACGTACAAATTTTTCTCCAAATCCATTACGGATGTGTTCTATATCACAACCCCACGAAGTACGCAGCGATGTCATCACATATTCGTTGTAACGCTGCTCTTCTGTCAGTAATTCTTTTTCCAGTACGATGTTTTCAACACTTTTTGATTCTATGTATTGTTTCATGTTTTTCACATTCCACTGACGTGATAAACCATTATACGAGTGTGCCGATGGTCCAACGCCGAGATAATGACCTCCTAGCCAGTAAGTGGAATTATGTTTGGAATAAAATCCCGGAAGGGCAAAATTTGAAATTTCGTAATGGACAAATCCGTGTTGTCTGGTCTTCTCCAGTAATATTTCAAAATGAGAAACCGTTTCGTCTTCGCTGGTGTTCTTTATTTTCTTCAGGTCAATTAAAACCTGCAGGGCTGTCTTTGGTTCTATGGTAAGCGCATAAGACGACAGGTGGGGAATTTCAAAACTGAAAAAGGTTTCCAGGTTCTTTTCCCATTTTTCGTTTGTCAGTGTTGGAATGCCATAAATTAGATCGATAGTCATGTTGTTGAAACCCTCTCTTTTGGCATTTTCGATGGCTTTTTTGGCGTTTGCCCCGTTATGAACCCGGTTTAAATAAGTCAAATCATCATCAAAAAAACTTTGAATACCAATACTTAACCTATTTACCGGAGTTTCATTTTTCAGTTTTTTCAGGTAATCAGGCGACAGGTCATCCGGATTGGCTTCTAGTGTAATCTCAGCCTCCGGATTTACTTCAAATGACTCTTTGATTTTATTTAAAATAGAATTCACTTCTTTGGTACTCAGCATTGAAGGTGTTCCTCCACCGAAGTAAATCGTATTGATTTTCCGATCGGTCAGATACTCTTTTCGTAATTCTATTTCCTGAATTAAAGCGGGCACAAACTCGTCCCGGTATTTTAGAGATGCCAGTGCATAAAAATTGCAGTAGTGGCATTTTCTTTTACAGAATGGGATGTGAATATAAATTCCTGACATAAATAAACCTAACTGTCTTTTTTAAGAACGATCCTAAATGTGGTTCCTTTTGAGGAAGTATTTTTGATGAAGATCTTTCCTTTGTGATATTCCTGAATAATTCGTTTTGCAAGTGTAAGTCCGAGTCCCCAACCCCTTTTTTTGCTGGTATAGCCCGGGTTGAAGATAGATTTTTGTTCCGAAAGGGAAATGCCTTTTCCGGTATCGGTTACATCCACAATTGCCTGTTTATTTTCTTCATGGAGGTCTATGGTGATAGTCCCTTTACCACTCATGGCATCAATGGAGTTTTTACATAGATTTTCCAATACCCAGCTAAAAAGAGAAGCATTGACAGGCAAAATAATTTCCTTTTCTTTCGGGAAATTGAGCAGATAGCTAACTTTACTTGGTGTACGAGGTTTTAGATAATCAATGGTTTCATAGATAATCCGGGTGAGATTATCCTCATCCAGATTAGGAGTAGAGCCGATTTTGGAAAATCTTTCCGTTATAATTTCAAGTCGTTTAACATCTTTGGTAATTTCTATAGAAGCCTGGTCCACATTGTTTTTATCCATTTTCATGAGTTCAGCCCAGGCTAGAATAGATGAAAGCGGCGTTCCGATTTGATGAGCGGTTTCTTTAGCCATCCCAACCCAAACCTGATTTTGCTCCGATCTTCTGGAGGCGCTGAATAACAAATAAGCAATTATCAGAAAGAATCCCACTATTAAAATCTGGATTAGCGGAAACCATTTCATTTTAGTGAGTAAATCAGAGCTTTTGTAAAAAATATAAACCCTTCCCAAATCCGAAAAGTTAATTTCAATGGGTGGGTTCTGTGACTTCATTTCTTTCAGGGTGCTTGCAGCATAAACAGGATTTCTCATCTTCACATCATTCAGGTTTCCATATTGAAGGATATGTGTTTTTGTACTATCGGTAATAATTACAGGAACACTGGCCGAGTTAGCAGTGACTTCTGACATAAAAGTGGTAACAAGATCATCGAGGACACTTTGTAGTTGATTGTAAAACAGAGAGTTTCTATAGTAAGTTTTTTGCCCGACAACGGGTATAACGATGGGTGGATAAATTGAAAATGATTCTTTTATTTTCCCTCTGAATTGTCTGGTAGTATCTTCACCGGGTAACAAATTCCTGGAAAAAACTATTTTTTCTGCAGGACTAACAACAACAACCGGAATATTATCATTTTGATTGAGTATTTTCAAATAGAAATTAAGATCCTGGGAATTATTACTTCTTAACAGCCTTTTGTAAACATCTGCCAGAAGCTCTACCTTCTGTTTCTCAGATGCACGTAATTGTTTAAATAATATGTCGGTATATCTTACAAGTCTTGCTTTACGGTGAACTGTTCTTGCCCAGAGCTTAACATTGTCACGCTCATTTTTTGCAAATTCATTAACCAATTGGCTGGTAAAAAACAAAGACGCCGCAATAATCAAAATGCCAAGAATGGCTAAAAAAACTTTCCAGCGAGTTTTCTTTGAATATAATTCCACGTTCTTTGATTTTGTTCAAAAATACAAACTACTTGTGAAACAAGATATTGTTTATATCACGAAATATTTTCGGTTTCCCGGGATGAAAAGCCATTATTTTCAACGAGTGATACCAGTGTATCGACAGCATCCTCCAAAGACTGGTTTTTTAAAACAGGCTTATGACCTTTGTAAAGCGTAACCTTTCCGTTACCAGCACCGATCAGTCCATAGTCTGCACCTGCCATTTCTCCCGGTCCGTTTACAACGCAACCCATCACGGCAATTTTTAAGCCTTTCTTTTCTCCCAAACGGGCTTTTACCTTTTCCAACACTGATTCAATATCGAAAAGTGTTCTGCCGCAGGAAGGGCATGCCACAAACTCTGTTTTGGAATAGCGCAATCCGGTGGCCTGAAGTATTTGTAACGAAAGTTCTGAAAGTTGTTCTGGCGTGCTGGATGTTCCGTTATTTAGCCAGATTCCTGCTATGGTATTGTCTGTAGCTTTTAGTGTAAAGTCTGCTGAGGCTCTTATCATCAGCTCTTCATGTGGAATGTCGTTATATGAGAGTTTAATAACCTGTTTATCATCATGAAACTGATTTGATGTTTTTTCAAGTTTAAAATCAGAAGCGGTTCCATCTGAGTTTTTGTTTTTCTTATCTGAAATAACCAAAGGAATTGTTTCATTTTTGATATTTCCATTTGAAAAAAAACTAATTTCCTTTTCAGTAAAGACTTGATGGCTTCTTCCGTAAAGCGATACCAGTTTTTTTGCAAAAGGAATTTCCTTTTCGGGAGGTTCGGTCAGTGACACCCGAATGGTATCACCGATTCCTTCTGCGAGCAGGCTGCCAATTCCGGCTGCTGATTTGATCCGGGCAGCCATGCCGTTTCCGGCTTCCGTCACACCCAGGTGAATAGGATAGTGATAACCGGCTTCCTGAAATTGTTTTATCAACAGTTTGTTGGCTGTGATCATGGTGGGAACATAGCTGGCTTTTAAAGAGATCACCAGTTTATCAAACCCTGAGTTGTAGCAGATATCAGTAAATTCCATGGCCGCTGCTACCATGCCCTCTGGTGTATTCCCGTAACGGAATAAAATCCTGTCTGACAAAGAACCGTGATTGATGCCAATCCTCAAAGCTGTTTCGTGCTTTTTGCAGATCTCCAACAATGGAAATAATTTTTCAGCGGTAAGCAACAACTCATCCTGATATTCCTGTTCAGTATACTTTTTGTTTTTATGATGTGAACTAACATAATTTCCCGGATTGATACGGACTTTTTCCACAATTTGTGCAGCAATTTCAGCGGCTTCTGGTTTAAAATGGATATCTGCAATCAATGGAACTTTTATTCCTTTTTGCCGTAAGGTATCTTTTATGTTTGCAAGATTTTCCGCTTCACGGATGTTGGCTGCGGTAATTCTTACCAACTCGCTTCCTGCCTCCACCAATCTGATGACTTGCGAAACGGTGGCTTGAGTATCCATCGTGGACGTATTTGTCATGCTTTGAATCCGCACGGATTGCCGGCCCCCAAGGCGAAGATTCCCGATTTGTATTTCATTACTGAAGTAGGTTGACATAGCCACAGGTTCTGCCTGTCAAAGATACGAAACTATAGAAGCTATATTATTAACCAGAGTTCGATATAAGCATAGGATTAAAAAAGAATGCGTTGAACAGTAACCGGAAACATTTCGTATTGAATTCTTGGATTTTTTGCATCAAAGAATATGTTTTCAAATCATGTTGGGAAACTGATATCTTATCAGCCAATAGTTTTTCTGCATCTTTTTTATGTTCCACTCAGATTGTTAGATTTAGTAAATCCTTTCACTGGAATCTGTTCCGATGCAGGGCCTTAGTAAAGCTATGATTAAATCGAGATTCGTCCGAGGTTGCTTCGAAGTTCATTCGAATAAAAACGAATGAACCCCGGTTTAACTTTGCCTTAAATATTGCCTTACTATATCGTTGCTAAGGATGGGAAGCAAACTTATCCTGACAAAAGTGAAGGGTACAAAAAATTAATTTTATATCGAATTCGGGTAATTAGTATAAATGAGATCTTAGGTACTTCATCTTTCTTTATTAATGGATGTTTCTGATGCAAAAATTTTTATCAATTCTATGTTAAAAGATGTGGTTTCTCTGTTGAAATTGGTTAGGAAATTTTATATTTTTGGGAAAAGTATTCAAAATGAAAAAGGTCATTTACACAAAAAAAGCACCTGCTGCAGTGGGACCTTACAGTCAGGCTGTAGAAGCAAACGGGATGCTGTTTATATCGGGACAAATTGCCATTGATCCTGAAACCGGTACCATTGTTGAAGGTGGAATAAGGGAACAAACCCTGCAGGTCATGGCTAACATTGGCGCTATTTTGGATGAAGCGGGATATTATTTTTCAGATGTGGTGAAGTCTACCTGCCTGTTAAGTGATATTTCAAATTTTGCTGCCATGAATGAAATTTATGGACGTCATTATATCCAGAATCCTCCGGCCAGGGCTGCCTTTGCGGTGAAGGACCTTCCACTGGGTGCCTTGGTGGAAATAGAAACTATAGCGGTAAAAAAGATTTAATTTAAAAGCAAGAAAGCAGGATCATCGGTCCTGCTTTCTATGCATTATTCAGCTTTTGAAAATCCTTATTTCTCTTTCTTTTTCAGAATCTCCAAAGCAACATATTTTGCAGCGGCCAGCGTTTCGCGGTCTAGTTTGTGCATCAATACACCCTGAGTAAGGTCCTGTGGCAGAATGTTTCCATTTATCAACACCAGCTGCAGGATGATATTGTTTACTACAGTTTCCTGTCCGTAATTGTTAGCAACAAAAACCTGGTTGCTGTATTGCATGAAAGCATCAACTAAAGCATCTATGTGCGGCAAATGCATCAGTTGCTCATGAGTTTCGCTCATGCCAGAAATTTCACGGTTCATGTTGGGTGTCACCAGCAATGGTTGGAATTTCTGCTCTTTAGGAATCCGCTTTTTCATCCTGGATAAATCGATGGCTTCTCCAGATTTGTCAATGCGATACAACGGAGTTTTCTGCATCTCTTCCATCTGCCATAACCAGAAGTTGTAACGGTCGATTTCAGCATTGCCGCCCTGTTTTCCGAAAGCACCAACATAAGTCTGGCGTACCAGGCTTTTTATCTTGTTTTTGTTTTCGTTGATATCAGGACGAGCGTTACGCACTTCACGGATGAGCCTGCGCATGTCTTCTGCAGCAATCTGTGGACCAGTAATCTCCTTGCCTTTACGACCTAAGTCGGTGGAAAGAATACCCAGCTGTATTTTCTTTCCAGAAGCATTTTTCAATACTTCAATCAGATGTTTCTTACTCTCAAATTCACCATCTTCAGCAACAAAAGGTTGTCCTGAAGGCGTGCTGGCCAGCGAATCAAATAAGGTGTTGAAAAGGTTCCGGTCAATGAGCCGTTGTTTTTCATTTTCCTCACCTTCTTCTCCTTCCACTAAAGTAGCTACAAACCGGTTTTTGATAATATCGAAGGAAACTTTGTTGATTGTCCATGTTTTTTCACTTTCCTTGAAAGTTTTGCCAACAAAGATCTTATCCACAATCTCTTCCAGGTTGATGAGTTCAATCATTTTGTAAGAAGAACACAGGTAGAAGCGTTTGGTATAATCGTCATATTCCCAGTCAAGAACGTCATCGATGTATGCTCCATGTCGGTCGATGACTTCCACGATGTTTTTGTCACCGGTATAACGCAACAATGTTCTTTGGAAGTTCGGATTGTCACCGCTGGTAGCTTTCTCTTTCCGTTCGCCATGAGAGTTGCGGTACAGAATGAAGTTTTCCGGGTTTTCGTAACGAGTGATACCGGCTTCTTCACGAGCAAAGTTGCTGGCCGTTAACATAATGTCTATTTTAAACGGCATCGAAACATCACAGAGGCCGCTGATTGTGCTTCTTGAATTCAAATCTTCCACGTTGGAATCAGAAGCGCTTTCAAACAGTGTATAGTAATATTTGATGTATTCAGGATCGAAGTCCGTTACACGACTGAAGTCACCTTCTTCGGTGCCGATCCCGTAAAGGTTTCCTTCTGCGTCCGGGAAAAGATGCAGCATATCGCCGGCAATCATTTTCAGTGACCTGACGCCGGTAAGGTTTTGTTTCATCCATTTCAGCATCATAGCAGCCAGCATTTCGGATTTTCCGACACCACTGTCGCCGCTGATTTGAACCACAAAAACAGCACCGTCTTCTTCTTCTACAGCAAACAAGGAACCATGAATCGGAATACCACCCATTTCCTTCACTTTTTCATTCATCACAGTGAGGCGTGGCTTCTTGATGTTACCAAAATAGTCCGCTTCTTTACGTAGCGGTGTAATAATGGTTTTGATATTTCCTTTTGGACCAGGAATATCGAAATAGCCTGCCTGAGGGAATGAAATCAATTTTTCCGGGAAACCGTAGAAGCAAATTGTATCCGGAACAAAGTTTTGAACATCTTGCAAACTAACCTCTTGTTTTTCTAGTAATCTGAAATTATCTGCAAGATATTTTGTGTATGATTTATGGAAGACAAATAGCTCGTTGAGCAGCCCGCCGTTGAAAATCTTACAACGATAATCGCCTGCATCCATGTTTCCAATGAAATTACGAATACGGTTTACAAAGAAAGAAGGCATAGGACGCGTTTCCAACAACTTGATATACTCGTTGGAATTAGTACCCGCTGCAGCCGCCATTTTTTCTTTTCGCTCTATTGGATCGCTCATACGGTCAACACGATGGAAAGGAAATTCCCTTTTCTTAGAGTCTGTGGCGATGCGTGTGTGGGTTTGAACGTTTTGTTCAGTGCCAATTACACCGCTTCGAGACAACAGGGATGGAAGCCATTCCATATCTTTCACTTTGTTTTTTACCAGCACATGTTCTTTTGTATCAAAATTTTCGAACACACTTATACCGTGCTGCACCATTTCATTAATGAACGAATTTTGTTGCAGGAACAAAGCGTCAGAGAACCGCATTACAGCATGGACATAAGGATAATAATGCTCATTAGCTTTAGTGGTGTTCATCAGCTGAATGAGAAACAGCACAAACCTTCTGACTTCGTTATGTACTTTATCCGAAGTAATTGTGCCATTGCCTATTAGACTTACCTGATCCAGAAGTAAATTCCATTGACTTGGAAGGGCGTTGTAAAGGAAATCACCAATCACAGCTTCTGCTTCACGATCGTCCAGTTTGTCAAGTTCGCTTCCAAATCCGTTCAATAGATTGGTTAGGCTGGTTTTGAAACCGGTTTTTTCTTTGAGCAGATATAAGGTTGATATTTTTTCAGAAGCACTTTTATCCGGGGTATTTACAGCCTGATAAATACGTTTTGCAATGTCTCCCTGGAGTTTTTGTCCTAGGACAAGCTTTTCCTGTTCAAAATCACAGTAAAGGCTATCAGTGAATGATTTTACAGAACGTTCCAAATCTACGTCAGATAAATCAATCCCCACTATTTCCTGAAATTTCTCTGCCGTTTTTTCCATGATTTCTTTCAAAGAAGGGGTGGAAGGATTATTTTCAAATGGCAGGTTGAAATGCAACAGAAGTTCCCTGATGAATTTTTTCAGCAGCTGATTGGTTCCTTCCATGCGGGCTACATCATAAGAATGATCGCCATTGCTTCGCAGGGCGAGAATTTTAGTTTTCCCGGGAGAGAAAATCAGGCTTTCCATTTCCAGTAGAATTTCTGCCATGATCAGATCTTCATCAGGTGCATCCAAAACATATTGGTTGGGCTCGTAGTTTAGCTTGTTGCTGATGTACTTCAACAATGTGGATTTTCCGAAACGTGCCAATACTTTGCTGAATGTCCAGTTTTTGATTGCCGGGATTTTCGGATAAACCTGTGGCAGAAGATTTTCGTAAACCGAGGTGAAAGCCTGGCTTTGAATAAATTCAGGTAAAGTAGCGCAACGACCCAGATCATCTGAAAATTCAATCACCGCATTGGAAGAGTTGTCTATGGAATAAATTCCAACACCACTCATCTTTGGTGAAGCATGGTAAATGGTCCATTGATTATCAATCAACAAACTTCGGAACGATTTTTTCTTCAGGTTGCGGATGAGATAGAAATCTTCTATTACCTGACCGATAAATGCACGGTCTGAAGGCAAAGCAAAGATTTCCTCGAGCAGATCATCTGTACTACGGCTTTTGCCGTTTCCATTACTTTTTGCTTCGTAAAACAATTGCCAGTATTTCAGCACGATTTCCAGCGCGTTTTTGATTTCCTTACGGAAAACATCATAAGAAGCTGTACTGCCTTCAAGGTATCCACCCAGCGAAAAACGCAGGAATCCTGTTTGATAAGGGATCACTGCAATCCCGCGTTGTTCAGCCAGTTTCTGGGTGAATTTTTCCAAATCCTGATAGGAGAAGAAATATTTCAACCGGATGTTGAACAGGAAAGAACCATCTGAGGCTACGACATCAGCGTATTTTCCAGGTTCTCCGCTCAGGAGTTCCATAGCGGTTTCTTTGGCGATGTTCAGTCTTGTCAGCGCTTCCGTCCTGAAGTTTTTATTAACGCGGAAACTGTTTAATGAACCCACCAAATGTTTCTGATAGTATGCAAAGAACGGTTCGTTTTTGTATTTGAAATCGTCAGGAAGATCCAGCATGTCCAGCTTGTCGATGGCCACCAGCTCATTGAGTAAAAACAAGTGAAGCGGGCTTCCTTCGAAAGGCGATTTCAGCTCGTTCCGTTTTGATTTTTGCACAGGTTCATCCTGGGTTTTCTGGATGATATAATTTTCAATGATCTTTTTGATGGTGTGCCGCGACGCATTTTTAGGAAGTTTTTCTTCCAGATTGTTCTTGATGCGTTTGGCAAGATCAGCTGCTTCAAGAATGTTCACCAGCATGTACAACGAGTTGGTGTTTCCAGATTCTTTGCTGTTTTTCTTGCGTGCAAAATCGATGACTTCTTTTTTAGCGTTGGTGGCAATAATGGAACCCAGCCGGTCTCCGGTAGCCCCCAGGTTTTTGGTCGTAGAAATCGAAGAAACAAGGTTCAGACGGTTATATTTCTGGTCGATGTTGTCCATCACATAACGCGAGATCGTACGCCATTTGGGTTCCGTTTCATCCTCCAGTTTAACGGTGTCATTGTATGCTTCGTCAAGGAACAGAGTAATCTTGCTGGTGCTTACGAATTTCAGGAAATCCAAAAGTGATTCCCGATTAAAGTCAGAGAATCCCGACGGGTTCGATGGATCATTAATGATGATGGTCAGGTTTTCGCTGAAGCGATCCCACAGGTTGCCGCTTTCGTCAAAAATCTGGAAAGTATTTTTCATACGTTCCAACCTGTTGGTAAGACGTTCGAAATCAATTCTACCTTCCGGCGTAATACCAATTTCCAAATCGAAAGGGTTGATGTCAAACCGGTCTGTCGGGAAAAGATCGAGGTATTCCCACGAAGAATATTTGTTGAAAAGAATGTAAGGTTTCAGCACTTTGTCTTCTTTTCCAAATAAAACATCCCGGATAATCATTTGTACGTCATCAGAAATAGAAGTCTTTTTAAGGTTGGTCAGGTTACCGATGAATTCTTTTACCATACCCTGATCTTTAGGACTCAGACTTTCATATTTCTCCAGAATTCCCAAATCGATCAGCACATTTTTCAGCCTCCCTGCGTTGTCAGCCTCATTTTTGGCTTTGATCAGATACTGTTTGTATTTTTCAAGAAACAGGTTGATACCGAAGTTTTTATGGAAATGATTTTTCAGCGTACGTTGATAGGGATCAGGGAAAACGTCCAGGATCACACGGCAGCGTTCCACAATCTCATGATCTACAGGTCTCAGCTTGCGCTGAAGCAGATACTCGCCATAGGTTTTAATCTGGTTTCTTCCACCACCTTCAACAATGGTTGCAATGTGAAGCTTTTTGGTAGCGGAGTAAAAGTATTTCAGCGTTAGCTCCTCGAAAGCATCAATGAGTGTCCGGTTGAGTTTCTTTTGTTGTGCAGGGTCCGCGCAGCGGATGATCAGATCCAGATAATTGCTCAGTTTCTCCAGACTGTATTTGTCTTTGATGATCTGACGTGAGAATTCATCGAATTTGAAAAGGCCCAGCGTTTTTTCAGCGTCGTTTGTAACTCCCAGTTGGTCCTGTTTCATCAGCACCAGTTCTTTTTCGTAATCTTCGATTTTGTTGTCGATGCGTTCTTTGAACTTCTTCAGGTTGGTGAGGCTTACTTTTTCAAGAATTAACCTGAGGTTCAACTGGCTGTTAGCTAAAGCTCCCAGTTTTTTGGTGTGAACCTTATTGAGTGCCTGGATGATTTTATAATGGAAGCAGTAAACCATGGTGATATTGGTTCGTTGTGCCATGGTGGAATCGTCCACAAAGACCATCCGGCTCAGGAACGGAAACCATTTATGATCGTTAAAAGGATTCTGTGCCAGCGATTTAATCTTGATAACAAAAAGGGCGGTCTGATTGCTGCTTACCTGCTGGAACAGTTGTTCTTCATTTTGATAATTGACGATAACCGTTTGTTTCGGATTGAAAAGCTCTTCCACGATCAGTGCGATAGCTGAGTCAGGACTTCCGCTGACGACTGTTTTGAGAAATCCGTTAAGGCCTTTTAAGTGAACGCTCTGTGACATTCTTTCCAGAAAATCTTCTTTCTCCGGGCCAGTTGTGTAATGGGCGCTCTGGACAATCATTTGTTCCAGCACATCCATCAGATAATTCCACTGTGATTTTTCAATTTCTTCTTTAATGCCTAATACTTCGCGAAAGCGGCGTAAAGAAGTAGCTTCTTCACCCAGAAGGATATTGAAACGGAATTTCAGATTGCTTTCAGTAAAGGGAGGTGTTCCCATAGAAAAATCATGAAATCTGAGTATCTGTTTAGCCTCTTCCTGCTTTTCGTCGCTGATAAGCTCGGTGTCCATCAGGTTCAGGAGCCGGTTACGGAATTGGTTGATGCGCGAACGGTACTCGAATGCTTTGGATTCCTCGTGGGGAAACAACATGAGCGAGACGTCCACATAAGACGGAAATGCTTCTTTGAGAATCGTTAGCTGACGACTGATTTCTTTCTGCTGGTAAACCGGATCATCAGGTTCTTCATAACATAGCGAATAGAAATTTTTCAGCAAATCCATGAAGTATGGAAGCAGAAAATTTTCAGCTGCCGGTTGAAGTGCCCTGTAAAGGTTAATAAAATCCAGCGCGTCATCGCCCAGATTCAGTTTTGGTTTGTTCAGCCTTCTCATGTTTATATAAATTTTAAAAGAGTTAAAAAATATTACTGTTTTACGCGTTCCCGTTGAAACGGAAAGGAAACAGTCCATCCCTCAACGGTAACAAATTTAGCGGTTTTTACTATTTGAAAATCATTTAAATAACAATTATAACATTATTTTAATCAAACGTTTGCAATATGCATATTCTACTTTTTTGTTCATCTTCCGGTTTACCGGTTGTTGTCTTCTGTCCAAAAAAAAGCCGGAAACTTAATTAGTTCCGGCCTTGGGTTCGTGTTCATGATTTCTTTAGTATGAAGCTTTGTGAACTTGTTGAACCGCCCGGCCCGAAGGGTCAATCATATTATTAAAAGAATTATCCCAGGCAAGGGCTTCCGGAGTGCTGCAAGCTACGGACTTACCGCCTGGTACGGTCTTGGCAGCCTGTTCCCCCGGGAAGAACTTATCAAAAATAGACCTGTAATAATAAGCTTCCTTGGTGGTGGGCGTGTTGATCGGGAAACGATAAGCGGCATGCTCCAGCTCCAGATCCTTCACTTGTTCCTCTGCCACCTGCTTCAACGTATCAATCCAATTGTATCCCACTCCGTCGGAGAACTGTTCTTTCTGGCGCCAGGCAATTTCTTCAGGCAGTAAATCGCCAAAGATCTCACGCAGCACCTGCTTTTCCATTTTGCCTTCTTTCACAAGCTTATCTTCCGGATTCATACGCATGGCCACATCCATAAATTCCCTGTCCAGAAATGGCACACGGGCTTCAACACCCCATGCAGCCATAGACTTGTTAGCTCGCAGGCAGTCAAACAAATGAAGTTTTGACAGTTTCCTGACAGTTTCTTCATGCAAAGCCTGAGCGTTAGGTGCTTTGTGGAAATATAAGTAACCACCGAAAATTTCATCTGCGCCCTCGCCTGATAACACCATTTTTACTCCCATGGAACGGATTTTACGCGACATGAGGTACATGGGCGTCGAAGCACGAACGGTGGTGACATCATAGGTTTCAAGATGATAAATTACATCCGAAATGGCATCCAGACCTTCCTGAATGGTGTAAACAAATTCATGATGAATGGATCCGATATATTCTGCAACTTTTTTTGCTGCTGCAAGATCGGGAGAATTTTTCAGCCCGATAGAAAAGGAGTGTACCTGTGGCCACCAGGCTTCCTGTGTATCGGAAGACTCCACACGACGCTGGGCATATTTTCGTACAAGAGCAGAAATGACAGACGAATCCAAACCGCCTGAAAGCAATACGCCATAAGGAACATCCGACATCAATTGTCGGTGTACCGCATTTTCAAGAGCGGTTTTCAGTTTTTCTCTGTCTGTTATATTATCTTTTACAGCATCGTAACTTTCCCAATCACGTTGATAGTAGCGAACAAATTGTTTGGTTTTGCTGCTGTAATAATGCCCCGGAGGGAAGGTTTCGATATGGCTGCAACGGTTAATCAGTGCTTTCATTTCTGACGCAACATACATCACTCCCATTTCATCATGGCCGTAATAAAGCGGGATGATTCCGACATGGTCGCGAGCAATCAGGTAAGAATGATCCTGGTTGTCATAAAGTACAAATGCAAAGATTCCGTTCAGGTCGTTCAGGAATTCATTTCCTTTTTCAAGGTAAAGTGCATTGATGACTTCACAGTCCGATTTGGTCTGAAAGTCATAATGAATGTTCAATTTTTTCTCCAGCTCACGGTGATTGTAAATTTCACCATTTACGGCCAAAGCCAGTCTGTTGTCAGCACTCATAAGAGGTTGGGCTCCGTTCTCAACATCCACGATCGACAATCGTTCGTGTACCAGGATAGCCTGGTCGTTGACGTAAATACCCGACCAGTCGGGACCGCGGTGGCGCATGGTTTTAGACATCTCTAATGCCTGTTCCCGTAGCGCGGCGGTACCGGTTTTTACGTCCAGTATCCCTAAAATTGAACACATAATTACTCCCTTTCCAATAAACGATGAGCTCGCAAATCTATAAATATTTCTGAAAAACAAACATTTCAGAAAATTTGAAGTCGAAATTATCTAAAATGATCAAAAATGGCTTTTGGGGTATGCAGTTTCTCATGCATGAATGTTTTAGTTATTTTTGCACACTCATCAAAATTTGAATCATGACCGCGCAAGATGTTGAAATTATGGCTCCTGTGGGCTCTTACGAATCTCTGATAGCAGCAATTCAGGGCGGAGCCAACAGTGTTTATTTCGGAATCGACAAGCTTAATATGCGTTCCCGGTCATCGAAAAATTTCACACTCGACGATCTGGTAAAAATCTCAGAAATTTGCAGGCGCAATCGTATTCGGTCTTATATTACATTGAACACAGAAATTTATGATGATGAATTAGCGCTAATGCGCAATATTGTGGATGCTGCCAGGGAGAATAAGATCACCGCTATTATCGCTTCTGACCAGTCAGTTATTCAATATGCCAACGAAAAAGGGGTTGAAGTTCACATGTCGACCCAGGCCAATATATGCAATATTGAAGCGGTGAAATTCTATTCTCATTTTGCCGATGTGATGGTTACTGCCAGGGAATTAAGGATTGATCAGGTAAAAGCGATTACCCGGGCTATACGTGAACAAAATATTCGCGGACCTAAAGGAGAACTGATTCAGATAGAGATTTTTGCACACGGTGCATTATGTATGGCGGTTTCTGGAAAATGCTATCTGAGCCTGGATAATTTGAATTCCTCAGCCAACCGAGGTGCTTGTCTGCAGCCCTGCCGTAGAAAATATACTGTAAAAGATACTGAATCTGATCTGGAACTGGAAGTAGATGGAAAGTATATCATGTCGCCCAAAGATCTGAATACTGTTTCATTTTTAGATCAGATACTGGATGCTGGTGTTCGTGTGCTGAAGCTGGAGGGCCGTGGCCGCTCGCCTGAGTATGTAAAGACGGTTACTCATGTGTATCGTGAAGCTGTGAATGCCTGGTTTGACGGAAAGTTTACGGATGAGAATGTGGAGCGCTGGAACAAAGAATTGTCTAAGGTTTACAACCGAGGTTTTTGGGATGGGTATTATCTCGGTCATAAAACCGGCGAGTGGACCGATGAATATGGCAATCAGGCTACCGAAAGAAAGATTTATATCGGTAAGATTACCAATTATTTTAATAAGCTGGGAGTGGCTGAGATTAAAGTGGAAAGCCACGATTTGGCAGTTTCGGATGAAATTAAAATTATCGGGGAAACCACCGGAGTTTATGAAGATATTATCCATGAGATCCGTTTGGATTTAGAACCCGTTGAAACGGTAGAAAAAGGAAATTTTTGTTCTATACCCGTTAAGGATGTGGTTCGACGCAACGATAAAGTTTACAAAGTAGTGAGAGCCGACAAAAGCATTCCTAACCTTGTTCAGAAATAAATTTTATTTAAACCTTATCAATTCTGACTGGGGTCCATCACTCGGCCGATAAACAAAATGGTGTTCGTGGTATTTTCTTTTATAGCAAAGAGAAACGGACGATTAAAAAACACAGATTCCCTGCGCAGGGCAGTCGTTTTCATAATGATGGCTGTCGCCGCTGCCGCTTCAGTACCCAGTTCGTTTACTTCGATAAAGGTTTTCTGCTTTACCATAGAAATGTTTAACGGAACAGTGGGGTTGATCTTTGAGAAATCTGCTGAATTTGAGAAAGCAATACCAAGTCCCAGTTTTGAAAGTGCATCATTTAGTATTTTCTCAAATTCGAATTTAAATTTCGGCAGATGGATGTACATTTTCTGTTTTTCTTGTAATTCATTGGTCCACTGATTCCATGTTTTCTGATTTATTGCATTTTCGATGTCTTGTACCCTTTTTCCTTTGTTGGGAAGCATGAGCACCATGCTGAAGTTTCTATTTCCGTACGGCAGCTCTATGGCAGTGAAGAGGTCATTGCTCAGATAGCCGAGTGTTGTTTCTTGCATCATGGTGGGAACCCGGATAGTTTTTCCATTTTGTAAAGTAAAAGGCTCCTCTGTGGTATTTGCTTGATTAAATTCTTTTAACCATTTCCCCTTGAAATAAGTGGTATTGATCAGGATCATCTTGTCCATTGGATCGATCTTACGGATAATGGTAGGAATTTTCCCGTTGGTTTTTCCATTCACCCAGTAATTGATCATTTTAACACTGCCGGGATTATTAAAGTCCAGTGCAAGCACATTAGCATCATAATATTTTTCATTGACTTTCAGAAAACGACGATCAACACGGAAAGAGTCATTGTACCAAATGGAATTGGCTAAATTAAATGTCACCTCAGGGCCTGTTTCCGTAAGCGTTTTACACAGGCTGTTTAGCGATTTATTGATGATGTCTGTTGACAGTCCGCTAAAGTGGAATGAGTTTTCGAATGCAGTTTTCGTGGTTCCTTCTGCTCCGTTATAAATCATTGACAGTGCCAGGGTAGCACTCAACGGAGAGATCATAAAATTTTGAGTACTGTCTGTGTGAGTAGCTACTTCTTTGAAAATATCCAGACCAAACTGATTGTTGCTTCGGATCAGTAGTTTTGTGTTTGAATTCAGACTAATCGAATCGGACGTATCCTGTGAAAAGGCATTGTTGCCGGCAGTACTTAAGATCAGGAAGATAAAAAGCAGAGACCAAATCTGTTTTTTCATGATGAAAGATTTTGATGGAACAGTATATTGAGAGCAACTATTATGCCAAAAATCAAATTTTGTAATTGATAATCAGTATGAAAGATCATTTGTAGGTTGAAAATTCTATGTGAAGAAACCGGAAAAATTACTTGAAACATTTTTATCTGTATTATTGCGACTTCTTAAAGACCAGAAAAAACCGGGGATTTTTCTAGCTAGATTTGATTTATGGAAGAACGATTAGAAACTTCAAAACACCGGATTTATATCACAGGAAAAAGCGGATACGAATCGTTGAATCCCGTTCTTGTTTTTATTTTAGCTGTTGCCTGTGGTGCAACAGTCGCAAATCTTTACTGGGCACAGCCCCTTCTTGATACAATAGCCAACGCATTTCATTCCAGTACCACCGCAGCAGGGATGATTGTTACTTTTACTCAGTTAGGATATGCGGTAGGACTACTTTTTTTGGTTCCTCTCGGAGATCTCTTTGAGCGAAAAAGATTAATTATTTCGATATTATTACTGACGGCGCTTTCTTTGATTGTTGCATCATTTTCTACAACCCTGCATCTATTCATAATTGCTTCATTAATCATCGGTGTGACTTCTGTTGTTGCTCAGATTCTGGTTCCTTTTGCTGCTACTTTGGCTAAAGATCATGAACGGGGTAAAGTTGTTGGCCAGGTTATGAGCGGGTTGCTAATAGGAATCTTGCTTGCCAGAACATTGGCCGGATTTATTTCGGAATTTGCCGGGTGGCGTGCTGTATTCGGATTTGCTGCCCTGCTTATTGTTATTCAGGTTATTGTCCTTGCAAAATATCTTCCTCGCTATAAAATGGAGTTAAAACTCAATTACCCAGGATTATTGCTTTCTGTTTGGGAATTGGTTAAAACAGAAAGGGTATTACGGGTTCGTTCTGTTTACGGTGCGCTGGTGTTTGCCAACTTCAGTGTGCTGTGGACCAGTCTTACTTTTTTACTTGCCGGCCCGAGCTATAAGTTTTCCGATGCACTTATTGGGTTATTTGGTCTGGTAGGAGCTGCCGGCGCTTTTAGCGCGAATATGGCGGGTCGTTGGGCAGACAAAGGGTTGTCAAACAAAAGCACGATTGCTTTTTTGTCAATTAATTTGGTAGCTTTTTTGTTAATGATTCTGGGGACAAAAGAACTCATCCCTTTAGTTATTGGAATTGTTGTGCTGGATGCCGGAGTACAAGGAACACATATCACCAATCAAAGTGAGATTTACAAAGTGCGTCCCGATGCAAGAAGTCGTATAACTACAGCTTATATGACCACTTATTTTATTGGTGGAGCCATTGGTTCAGCCACATCAGCTACAACATACGAAGCTTTCGGCTGGGTGGGCGTTTGTTTCCTTGGAACAGGGTTTGCGCTTATGGCTATTCTTTTCTGGTTTTTTGAGCAATTTGTATTAAACAGAAAGTAGACCTCAGTTTTTTATAATTGTGCTGTCCTGTTTATTTTTTTCTTTTTGCGGTTCTGCTTGCTCTTTTTTCATTTGCTCTTGTTCTTTTTTGAGCTGCTCCTGTTTATTTTTGAGATAGTCCTGCTCTTTTTTGATAAGCGTCTTCATCTTATCATTAAATAATTTAGAACCCGAAAACGGATCGATATCCCGGGTTTTCATATAAGCAGCTCTTGCTTTGTCAAAATCATTCTTTTGGATGTATGCATCGCCGAGGAGGTAATACTGTTTCATGTCCCATTTATTCATGGGAATGCAGTCGTTCATTACTTCATTGATTGCATCATCGGGACGGTTTAAATCCAGTAATGCCAGCGCTTTCATGTAATGGAAATACCAAATATTGAATGAATAAATTGCAGTGTCGGCTTGCTCTAAAAGTGAGGGGTATTGTTTTTGTGAAACAAGAATCTGGAAAATGAACTGACGTGGTGCCAGATAATGAGGATAAAGTTCCAAAGCTCTGGTAAACTGAGCCTGGGCCGAAAAAACCTGGTTTTGATGATATTGAATTACCGCAGAATAAAACCACGGAACCGGATTCTGATTTGCCTGTCGTTTTAGAATGTTGAAAATGTTATCTGCATCATTCCACAAGCCCTCTTTTATGGCAGCAATACCCTTGTTGATGCCAGTTACATTTTCAGAATCAATACCTTCGTTCGTTATTTTGTAAGAAACCAGCCACGTATCCATATTGCTCAAAAGAGTACTGTCACTGCATTTTACAAGTGCGTTATTCAGTGAGGCATAAAATTTCTTCGGATTGTCATCAAGACTGTTAAATGCGTTGAATATGTCGTAATAAGGTTCGTGTTCTAAATCCTCCTGATGTTTTAAATTCGACAACACAGAAGCATCGAAAATCATTTTTTTCTGTGTGATGTTGTCGTTCAGGAAGCTGATCAATGTTTTAAATTCATTCATCCACCCTGTGTTAACGAGCTCTTCTTTCTTTTGGGGAATATTGTCCAGCGTTTTTATATCTAGCGGCTCAAGTCCTTTGATTATCTGAAGCGAATCTGTCTGACAAAGCATTCGGCTCAGAACATCCACAAACAAATAGAATTTATATTCTGAGTAACTGCTATTCTCCAGAAGGGCCATATTGGCCTTTTTGAAAACCTGACGATCTGATTGGTAGCCATTGTTCATATCATGGTCAATCTTATCAAAATATGAGCTCAGTTTGTCAATTCCCGGCAAAGTTGATTTGAGATAGGATTTGAAAATGTTAGCCTGTTCATTGAAATTTTTCAAAACAGAGTCACAGGCATCCAGAGACGGCTTTGTTTTTGTTTCAGAAAATTGCTTTTGCTTTTGTGAAAAAATGGCCGAGATGCTGTCAACATATCCCCGGACAGCTTGCATAGAAAGGTCTTCTGTTACTTTTTTATAAAATGAAAAAGAACTGATTTCCAAGTTGTTTTTTGCGTCATTTCCAATCCTGGACAAAGTATTAAATGCTTCCTTAAATTGTCTACTGTTGAGCTGTATTTGCGCCTGTTCAAACAATTTATGATATTGTCCGTAGGAAGTTAAAAAAGTCTCTTTGATTTTGATTTTGGGTGATTCTCCGAACTCATTCACAAAAGAAAATGGTTCATAAAGTTTTATTTCATTTTTCGGGAAAGAGATAATCACACGATTTAATTTTCCTTTTTCATCCGCGAAGGAAGAAGGAGCATTGTTTTGCTGGATTTTTTCTCCGTTCTGATGAATGGCAATCTTTGAAAAGTAGTCCGTAATGTCTCCGTCTCTGAAATATTCTTTTTTAGACGACGAAACAGAAGTAATCACAAAGTAAAGATTGTCGTTATTTTGGAAGGCTTCGGGGCTGATGCCTTCCTGCCCCATGTCATCTGAAAGTGCAATATTGACGCGATATGCGGTTTTCCCTTTGGTTTTATAAACAAGTTGTGTTGATTGCCCGATAGCGTCAATTGAGGAAAAAATAAAGGCAAAAAGCAACACGGAGTAAAGTGTATTTTTCATACTAAAGCCTTTTAAACAAATAAAATGAAACTCAGCGAAAAACGAACCTCAGAACAAATCTATGGAATAATAATTTGATTTACAAAGAAAACAGGCTTTTTCTTAAGCTGACCAATTTCAAAAAGCACGTTGATTGTTCAATAAATCAAATCCCTATCTTTGTTCCGGTTTTTTATCAGGTACTAATAAAAATCAAAAATAGAGTGAGCGGAATAAAGAATTTTGTTGAAGAATTACGCTGGCGTGGGATGATTCACAACGTCATGCCGGGAACCGAAGAACAGTTAAACAAAGAGATGACGTCTGGCTACGTGGGAATCGATCCGACTGCTGATTCTTTGCACATTGGCCATCTGGTGGGCGTGATGATGTTGAAGCATCTGCAATTGGCCGGACATCGTCCGATTGCATTGATTGGAGGTGCTACCGGTATGATTGGTGATCCATCAGGAAAATCGCAGGAAAGAAACCTGCTTGATGAAATTACGCTGCGCCACAACGAAAACTGTTTGAAGGCTCAGCTTGCTAAATTTCTTGATTTTGAAAGCGATGCTAAAAACCGTGCTATTCTCGTAAACAATTACGATTGGATGAAAGAATTTTCATTCCTGGCGTTTATCCGAGACATCGGTAAACATATTACTGTAAATTATATGATGTCAAAAGATTCTGTGAAGAAGCGCATCAGTGCTGAAAGTTCTTCAGGGATGTCATTTACTGAATTTTCCTACCAGTTGGTCCAGGGTTATGATTTTCTCTGGCTTTATCAAAATGAGGGTTGCAAATTACAGATGGGAGGTGCTGACCAGTGGGGAAACATTACAACCGGTACAGAGCTTATCAGAAGAAAACTTGGACATGAAAATGATGCTTTTGCCCTCACGTGCCCGCTAATTACCAAAGCTGACGGGAGTAAATTCGGCAAAACGGAAAGCGGGAATGTATGGCTCGACCCGGAAAAAACCAGCCCGTATGAGTTTTATCAGTTCTGGATGAATATTTCAGATGAGGATGCAGAACGTTATGTGAAGATTTTCACCTTGCTTACCAAGGAAGAAATAGAAATTCTTATCACAGCGCATCGCGAGGAGCCGCATATTCGGCTGTTACAAAAAACACTGGCTAAGGAACTTACATCAACGATTCATTCAGAGGAAGAATTTCTGGCTGCCGAAGAAGCATCCCAAATCCTCTTTGGAAAGGGGACCACTGAAACGGTGAGAAAGCTGAATGAAAAAACATTGCTGGATGTTTTCCGTGGCGTGCCTCAACCTGAGGTTTCTCATGTCGATTTTGAAAATGAACCGGGAATTTTGGATTTTCTTTCACAGATGACCGGAATTTTTAAATCAAACGGAGAAGCACGCCGGATGTTGAAAGACAACGGGGTGATGATCAACAAGGAAAAAATTGACGAGAACTATAAGCTTGGGGGTCACGACCTGCTCAATAGTAAATACATCCTGGTTCAAAAGGGAAAGAAGAATTATTTCCTGGTGAAAATTGTTTAAAACATTTTCTGAGGTACTATCTTTTACAGTTTTGATTTCTTATTTTTAAACCTGAGAACAGGGAAATTTTTGTGATTAATTCTCTGTGGAGTTTGTTGTATTTGATACTGCCATGAGTCAATTTGATAGCAAAGAACTTGAAGCATTGATAAGAATGCTTGATGAGCCCGATGATGCGGTTTTTAAGCACATCAGGAGCAAAGTTATCGAATATGGACCAGTGGCCATTCCTTTTCTGGAGGAATCATGGATGCAACTTACCGAGGAAAAAGAAATAGCCCGCATTGAGGAAATGATGGGTAGCATTCGGCTTAACGACACATATGACAAACTCAGAAAATGGACAGATGAAGGGGGTGCTTCGCTCCTGGAACCATATTTGTTGATATCGGGGTTTCATGAGCCCGGTTTCAATACCGAAGGACATAAGAAATCCGTCGAAAAAATCACAAAGGATGTTTGGCTGGAGATGAATGATTCACTCACCGCACTGGAGAAGATTCGGGTTGTCAATCATGTTTTTTATGATGTTTACGGTTTTAAAGGTCTTTCTAACCATGCAAATAAACTTACTTCCTATGTTTTGAGTAATGTGTTGAGAACACGAAAAGGAAATCCGTTGTCGCTGGGATTGTTGTATCTGATAGTGACACAAAGTGTGCAGTTACCTGTTTTCGGAGTCAATCTACCCACGCACTTTATTTTGGTTTACATGGATGATTTCATCTCTTTGAAACCAGCCAAAGAGTATAGCCGTGAAGAAGTGCTTTTTTATTTAAATCCTTTTAACAAGGGAACACTGTTCAGAAGTAGCGAAATAGCTCTCTTTCTTAAACAGATTAAAATAAAAGAATCCCCGGAATTTTTCCTTCCCGGGGACAATTTTGCTATCATCCGCCGCCTTTTAGAGGAGATGATTGTCGTGCATCTTGAGAACAAGAATCAGGACAAAGCGAAAGACTTGCAATATCTGCTGTCTGCTTTGGATTAGACCTGGAACGATCTCCCTATTAAAAGATTTTTGTCCTGCAGAGCAATGGATTTCGACTTTAGTTATCCTTAACGCAACGTACGTAAAATCCATCAGATTTAGAACCGCCACCGGTCAAACCGGCGCCTTCACCACCTGAGAATATTCCAACAGCGTCGCGCCCGCCAGATATCGTTGACATCCAGAAGTAAGTTACATGTCCCAGACCCTGAAACGAGCCATCCAATTCTCTATATCCACCCGAAAGAGTTGTAAAACCACTTGCATTGGAGGCACCGACGTTCGGGCTTTCCCAGTAAGAGGACCCTGTTGCTTTGAGCTTCCCTCCGGCAACACTTTCTCCGCCAAGATAATTTATGAGCTCCATCCATTCATCTGCTGTAGGAACATGCCAGCCTTTTGGTGCAATGTTTCTGCTGTCAGTTACAGCATACCATGAATACAGCCGGCCATAAGAGGCGACATTGCTTTCTTCTCCGTTATAAGCCCATTGATATAATGATGAGGGGATACTTGGTACAAACAAAGTAGCCGGGTTGGTGGTACCAATCAATTCACCATTGCTGTACCTGGTGGTCTTTAAATTCTCAACCATCCATATCTGGGAGCCTATTTTGACAGATGTATAATTGTTTCCGTCAATATCAGTGACATCGGGACCCGGCACATTCAACCACAACGTAAAGGTTTGTTCATCGCCATAAGCAATCCCTTTCTCATTGATAGCGTAAGCTCTTACATAATATGGTGTGTTTGAAATTAATCCCTGAATCGTATCGTGAAATGTTAACGAATCGTTTGCTGTAATCATTTTGTTGTCATCAACAGTCGGATTCAGGTGGGTACTCCAGCAGAAACCCTTCTCCGTGATTGAGGCTCCCCCTGTATTTTCAATATTGGCAGTGCAAATTGCAGAGGATTCTGTTATGCTATTGATTGTTGTGGTCAAAGTTGCCACTTTAGTTGGTGCTGGTGCTGGTGCAGCGGGTTTTTTACAGCCGCTCACAGCTAGCAGAAAAAATAATCCTAGTGCATAAATCAAAATGCTGTTTTTGGTTTTCATGACTATTGGAATTGATTTTCATTTGGTTTTTAAAATTGTCAAATTCTACAAAAAATAGGTTAAGGTCTTGCTTCTATCCTTAAGGACATTTTTATTTTCCCCTTATAAAATAGCAATTATGATATTGAATAGATTCTATAATGGGTTTTGGTCCTTAAGCATACTAAAGTAAGAAAATTTATTATATCTGTTATAAAGTTTCCTTACTTCATAACCTTTCTTCGGGATTTGTGAGGAATTTCATTAATAAAAAATCCCTGTGGGTTGATCAACCCACAGGGATTTTTGAGTAACAGTCCAAGAACGAAATCATGGGTTTTTATTATTTATCCCTGTTCTTTCAGGAAATTGCTGATATTCTTCTCAATGCGTTCCACAACATTTTTAGGATCGGCATAGTCGAATTTTTCACCGGTAATTCGTTCGTACAACTCGATGTATCTTTTCGAAATACCGTCGACGATCTTAGGGGTCATTTCCGGAATCTGCTGTCCTTCCTTTCCCTGGAAACCGTTTTCCATCAGCCATTCACGGACAAATTCCTTGGACAGCTGACGTTGCGGAAGACCTTTGGCAAAGTGTTCTTCGTAGGTGTCGCCGTAGAAATACCGGGAAGAATCCGGAGTGTGTATTTCGTCGATCAGGTAGATCTGGTTACCCACTTTTCCAAATTCGTATTTGGTATCCACCAGGATCAGCCCTTTTTCAGCGGCGATCTCGCTGCCGCGCTGGAACAGCTTTTTGGTAAGGGTTTCCAGCTGGTTGTAATCTTCTTCGGAAATCAGGTTTTGACGGATGATCTCTTCCCGTGAAATATCCTCATCATGGCCTTCCACAGCTTTGGTAGTCGGCGTAACAATGGGTTCCGGGAAACGTTCGTGTTCGCGCATGCCATCCGGGATTGGCACACCGCAAATGGCGCGTGCCCCGGCTTTATAAGTTCTCCAGGAACTTCCTGTCAGGTAACCACGGATGATCATTTCCACCGGAAATGGTTTGCAATATTTCCCGATAGTCACCATAGGATCGGGGCTGGCAATTTTCCAGTTGGGAACGATGTCTGCAGTGGCATCTAGAAACTTCTCTGCGATCTGGTTCAACACTTGTCCTTTGAAGGGAATACCCTGCGGCAGGACGACATCAAAGGCAGAAATACGGTCGGTGGCCACCATGACCAGAAACTTATCGTTAATATTATAAACGTCACGAACTTTCCCGTGATATATACTTTTCTGACCGGGGAAGTTGAAATCGGTTCTTACTACAGCATCTGAATTCATTGGCTTAATGATTTTGGTGTTTTTGATAAGCATTAACAATTTTTGTCACCAACTTATGGCGGACAATGTCTTTTTCATCTAAATAGATGAAGTCAATTCCTTTGATGTCATGCAGGATTTTCTGAGCCTGAAGCAGTCCTGATTTACTGTTTCTGGGCAAGTCGATTTGTGTGACGTCACCGGTAATGATGAATTTGGATGCTTTTCCCATTCTCGTTAAAAACATTTTTAACTGGCTTTCTGTAGCGTTCTGGGCTTCATCCAAAATGGCGAAAACCTCTCCAAGAGTTCGTCCGCGCATATATGCAAGCGGTGCAATTTCGATGGTTCCGTCTTCAAGATAGGAGAGCAGCTTTTGGGTTGGAAGCATGTCTCTCAAGGCGTCATAAAGTGGCTGGAGGTAGGGATCCATTTTATCTTTCAAATCTCCGGGCAGGAAACCGAGGCTTTCTCCGGCTTCTACCGCTGGACGTGCCAGGATTATTTTCCTTACTTCTTTGTTTTTCAAGGCCCGCACGGCAAGAGCCACAGCAGTATAGGTTTTTCCGGTTCCGGCTGGGCCTATTGCAAAAATCATATCATTTTTGTCAATGCTTTCAACCATCTTCTTTTGATTGAACGATTGGGCTTTTACCAGTTTTCCATGTCTTCCGTAAACCAGAACTTCGTCGTTTGTGGAAGTGTGATCTACAAGCGGGTTCTCTTCCTGTTTCATGATTTGGTTAACCACTTCTTCAGAGATCTTACCAAAGCGGTCAAAATAAACCTGAAGTAAATCAAAACGTTTTTCAAAAATCTCGATGTCTTCAGGGCTTCCCATGAGCTTCATCAGGTTACCCCGCGCAATGATTTTCAGTTTCGGAAAGATGGATTTAATTTGGTTCAGATATCTGTCTCCGGGCCCAAAAAATTCAACCAGGTTCTCGATATCTAACTGAAATGTGCTTTCGCCCATAAATTTGAAAGTGCTGCGATCGTGTTTGCGTTGTCAAAATTATTAAAAATTGAGCCACGGGAGATTTAATTTGTGTAATTTTGAGAACAATAATTTTAGCACAGGTTTAAATCCAACAAACGACCAGAACTTCATGGCAATAATTACGTTAACTTCAGACTGGGGCGATTCTGATTATTATACTGCTGCAGTTAAAGGGCGTATTCTTCAGGAATTGCCAGATGTGGTTATTGTGGATATAACGCATCATA
Organism: Bacteroidales bacterium; assembly: GCA_014860665.1. GTDB lineage: Bacteria > Bacteroidota > Bacteroidia > Bacteroidales > F082 > Sulfidibacterium. The sequence continues at coordinate 28,293 of JACZJI010000010.1, forward strand.
TTCCTCCGTTTGATTCTACAAGGGCTGCCTATATTCTCAGGAATGCATATCGTAATTTCCCAAAGGGAAGTGTTCACATTATTGGATTGAATACAGAAGAAACCATTGAAAATCCGCATTTGGTTGTGCAGTACGATGGTCATTATTTCATTGGAGCTGATGATGGAATCTTCTCCCTCATTTTTGAAAAGGAGTATGAAAAAGCTGTAATTTTAGAAATTCCTCAGGAAAACGGTATTTTTTCATTTTCAACCCGCGACCGGTTTGCTAAAGCTGCTATTATGCTTAGTCAGGGGACAGCTATCGAAGAGTTGGGAGAAGCTCATAGTTCGCTTATCCAGAAAATTTCGTTTGAGCCAACTTCAAACAAACAAGGCATACGTGGTATGATTATTCACGTTGATCCCTATGAAAATCTAATTACCAATATTTCTAAGAAGCTGTTTGAGGATGTAATCGGAACTAAATCTTTTCAACTGAACATTAAAAGATATACCTGTAAAAAAATCAGTGAAAGCTACTCCGATGTGGGTGAGGGCGAATTACTCTGTTTATTCGGAAGCAATAATCTGCTTCAGATTTCATTAAATCGTGCCAATGCAGCATCATTACTTGGGGTAACCCTCAAGGATTCGGTACATGTGGTGCTGGTTCCGGAAAAAGAAGGACAGGATCGCCCTTCACTTTTCTAAGCTTTTTGTAACTGAGTTTTAAGATAGAATTCTGTCTTACTATAGAGATAAAAGACTCCCCTTCCAACCAGATAGCCGAAAATAGCTCCGCCTAGCACGTCGCCGGGGTAATGAACACCCACGTAAACACGGCTGTAAATGATTGATAGCGCCCAAATCCATAACGTCCAGTGCAGCCATTTGTATTTGTTTTTGAAAAACCAAGTCAGGAACGCCAAAGTTGAAAAGCTATTGGAGGCATGTGAAGAAACAAATCCATACAATCCGCCCCGATATCCGTGTACAAGATGTATCATGCCTGCCAGTTCTGGCTGATGGGTAGGTCGCAGCCGATGGAAAACATCTTTGAAAAGATGTACAGAACCCTGATCGGTACAGGTGATAGCCAAGGCAACAAAAACCAACGTGAGAAATCCCCACCACTTGTTTTCCCTGAAGATCAAAAAGATGATCAGAGCATAAAGAGGAGCCCACGAAAATTTAGCACTGATGAACCACATCAGTGAGTCGAAGAAAGGTGAATGATGACCGTTTACAAACAGTAAAATTTCGGTATCAAGGTGTATAAGTGAATGTAACAAAGTTGCTATTTTTTGTGTTTATCTTTTTTTGATTTATTATCCGGAGCATTCATAGCTTGCTCCAGCAGGTTGTAGTAAGAGTCTTCGTATGGGTTTCTTTTGATAAGGGTCTCCAGGAATGGTTGTGCTCTTTTGCCTTTTCCTTTCTCCAGGGCTTCTTTGGCTTTTTTCAGATAATAAGAGTCCGAATAACAAACATAGCCTGGGTCGTTGCCGGTATAAACAATAGCAGCAATTGTAGAATCGGTTTCGGTTCCTTTAAGTGTAAACTGTATAGGAATTGTAAAGCGGGTATAACGTTGATCCTGGCAAGGATTCCAATGGCCTCTTGTGGCGTTTAGGAATTTACTGACCTCTTTGTCTAATCCATTCCCCAGTGAGTTTTTTATGCTGACGTTTGACAGTTCTCCGTTACAACTTACCTCGAATGAGGCAATCATAATACCTAAAATACAATTTTGCTGTGCCTGTTCAGGATAAGAAACTGTTTGGAAAAAAAGCTTTTCAAATCCATAGAATCCACCTACAAATCTGTAGTCTAATAATTTATGAATTTGATTTAGCCGGATAATATTAACGTTATCGCTATTATTGTTGTCCTGGGCTGAAGCAACTCCAGATACAATCAAAAAGATCAGGCTTAACAGTAAAATTTTTTTGTTCATAACATTCCGGATTTTAAGCGCCATAAAAATAGATAAATAAATGTTTCCTGAATCTTAAGGAAATCTGATATTTTTATCCTTCAACGCCCATCATCAAATGTTTCTGAACTTTTGTTTTGGGAATCTTATTGTTAAGCCTGAATTATTAAAATGAATTTATTTTTGGGCAACGGCTTCTAATGCGTCTTTAATTTGTCCGGGAGTCTTCATAATTTTCATGAAAGTTCCCATTGTAAGTTCCGGCCAATACAGAGCAAGTCGATATTTTCCAGGGAGGGCCGTTGCTTTGTTTCCCTGTAAAATTATCTCGTAAGGCATGGCTGCGATATGACTTTCGCCGATGATAGGCAGAAAGTGAGATTCTCCGGTGGAAGAATCCATAAGGCCGACACCAAAAACGGCTATTTTTTTGTCCGGAAACACTTGTTCAAAAACCTGTTGTGTGTTCATTTTATGAGCAGCCAGATTATTACGGATGATGGTTAAACCCTCATCAAAGGAGGCATATGTTTCCAGATTGTCCGGATCTGTAAAATAGGGCATGAAAACTTTGTAGTGGTAGCCCGGCAAGTTATCTTTATTCACGCTTCCTCCAAAGGGTTCGAGCGTTCCCATTTTTGCAAAGATATTTTTCACATTCTCCGAAAGGGATGAAAGCTGATTTTCCTGACCGTTGAGCTGTTTCCCCCAATATGCCAGGAACATGTACTCAGGATTCAGAAAACTTAAAACGCTTTTACCGTTTTGGCTCATCACCGCAGCCTTTAATACGCTGGCCAATGCGCCCCTGTCTGGAAACTGGAGGCTCAATTCTTTCAATTCGTTACTGGTAAAGCAAATTACCAGTAATTTGTCATTGTTTCCTGGGTTATAGGTTCCGATAACATCATAGCCACCTGCTTTAAGCTGTTGTTCTACTTCCTGTCCGACCTGGGCAACGCCCTTATCAAATTCACCTACTTTGTAAAACGGCTGAAGGCCTTGTGCCAGAAGTGCCGGCATCCCTGCAAAAAGGAAAGCAACGCACCATAAAATCAATTTTCTTTTCATGCTGTGTTATTTTGTTTATTAATTAACAAATGTAATACAGCTGTGAAAATATTCACGTATCTAGATATATTTTAGAATCTATTTAAATAAATCGAATTCCAGTGATTGAAAAGAATGTGGATACTCATAAGAGAGTGTTGTTCTTCTAAGAAGAGAAAGAGTGGTTTTCCCCAATTAATTCTGGTCTTCAGCAAACCATTCTGCATAGGAAGTGACCGTCTCCCGTAACAGCATATATTTTAGTTGAATGTTTTCAGGAAGGCGTGATTTCAATCTGGCTGCAAAATCAATCAGCATCATTTCGCTTGTAGGGTTGTATTCAGTGATAATGATTCGTTCGAATTGATTTTTTAACTCCTTTAGCAAAAAGTCGGGCATCTTTTCAGAAAGCACCAGTGTGTGGTCAAATTGGTTTACAATTTCCTCATTGACGATTTTTTTCAAATCGCCAAAGTCCATCACCATTCCAAGTTTCGGGTTGTTATCTTCGGTTATGGGAAGTCCGGAAACCGTTACTTTAAGTTCATAGGAATGTCCATGAATGTTTTTGCACAGGCCGTCGTAACCTTTGAGGGCATGGGCCATTTCAAACTTAAACTCTTTGGTAATCCTGATGATAGCTGATTCGTAAGAATTTTGTGGTTTCATGAAATCTGCAATTTAACATCAAATAAAAAGAAAATAAAAAGAAAAAATGCTTAGCAAACCGCCACTGACCATATAAAGCAATGAAATTACCAGCATGGAATTCCTTTTGTTTTTGATAAATACAAAAGGAAGGGAGAATGAAAAAGAGAAAATACTCAGGTAGATCAAATCTTTTTTTAAATCGACCGGAAGAAAGTAGAACAAAATTCCAGCCAGAAAAGTGTTGATGGCTTGTGCAATAGATGGAAGAATAAACTGGTTTGTCTTTTCAAACAGATAAGTACGTCTTCCTTTACGGATTTCTAAAGCTTCCATAAATAGCCTTACTGCGATGATGAAAAATCCTACAAACAAAATAACGTGCCTGATGTTAGAAATCAGATACATAAATCGGGTTCCAAGTAAAACGCCTACCAGGAAAAAAAGTACTTGTGCCAGGATGAGGAAAAAAATGCTGGCAGCCACACTAAAGAAGTTCATTTTTGTATGATCTATACCCAAAGAAACCGGCATCACCTGAAAGGATAAAAACAACAGAATAACAATGGATATGACTATCATAAAGACAATAATTTTGTGGGACAAAAATAGTAAAAATTCCGGGGAGGAATCTTCTTCCATTTTTGAGTAGTCAATTTATAAAGAAAGTATTTATCCTTTTCAAGAGAAGGGAAAGATCAAAATATACGATGAAGAAACTCTTTCAAAAACAACTATTTTTTTGAATACAGGTAATAATTTATTTTCTCCAGTAGCTCTTCTTTTCTGATGGGTTTGGTAATATAATCATCGCAACCGGCTTTCAGAATGTTTTCTTTGTCGCTGGTAAGTGCAAATGCTGTCTGGGCAATAACGATATGGTCAGGATACTTGGCCTTAATTTTCTGTGTCGCTTCAATTCCGCTCATGCCTGCCATTTTAATGTCCATCAAAATCAGGTCAATTTCAGGATGAGTTTCGCAAAGATCAACAGCTTCCTGCCCGGACTGTGCATAAAGGACATTAATGTTTTCTTTTGTTAACAGGAATTTCAGAAAAAAGAAACTGGTTTCGTCATCTTCAGCAATAAGAACAGTTTTTTTCTGTTTATCCATACTGTTATCCATGGGAGTAGTTTTTATTTCAAGTCTTTAGGAAAATTAAAAAACCTTTTCCGGTAGTTGTTATCTTTTCACCGATTTTTATGGTTTCTGACATCAAAAGTATAAAAATATAATCCACCGTTAGATTAATTAATGATATTTGGTCTTAATTTATTTATAACTAACTCTTTTTGTGAAATTAATGAAATGTCAGGACTGGAAGAACAGCGATTATGTGACGAATCTAACAAAAACGGCACAAGCCTCTTCCGACGTTTTTATATACTTTTGATGCTCTGAATTACTCAGATTGCAAAGATTTAATAAACCCAAGCCATGGATGTTATAAAAAAGAGATCTTATTATCTGATTATTTTTCTGATTTTGTTCAACATCATATCCTGGCTTTTTCTGATGGGGATTTCCAAATTTTCTCTGCCGCTACTCAGTTTAGGCTCCCTGGCTTATTTTTTCGGAATGCGTCATGCGTTTGATGCCGACCATATTGCGGCCATCGATAATGTGACCAGAAAACTAAGACAAGACGGGAAAAAGCCTGTTTCTGTAGGAATGTTTTTTTCTTTAGGGCATTCAACCGTGGTTTTATTGCTGTCGTTGGCCATCATTATAGCATTCAGAAAATTTTCCACTCACATCCATGTTTTGGAAAGCCTTGGTGGTATTATGGGTACTGTGATATCAGCAAGCTTCCTCACTTTGATAGGTCTCATTAACTTTTTTATTCTTAAGAATCTTTACCGCCTGTTTAAAACATATAAACACGGTAATGAAGCTCAGCACAAGATAGAGAAGCTGTCTGACGAACTTCTGAACAAAAGAGGACTGATGAGCCGCTTTTTCAGGTTTGCTTATCGTTCCATTGACAGAAGTTACAAGATGTATCCGCTGGGGTTTTTGTTCGGGCTTGGCTTCGACACCGCTACAGAAGTGGCGGTGCTGGGTATTTCAGCTACAGTGGCAAAAAATTCCCAGCTGCCCATTTGGGGTATTTTAGCTTTTCCGATTTTGTTTGCAGCAGGGATGAGCCTGATGGATTCGCTGGATGGATTGATTATGATGAAAATTTACGACTGGGCTATGATGGATGCTGTCCGGAAAGTGTTTTTCAACATGGTGATTACAGGAACCAGTGTTTTTGTCGCACTTGCCATTGGAACCATCGAATGGATACAGGTTGTAGCAACAGAGGTGAAAACCAGTAATCCTTTCTTTAATTTTCTGAATAATCTGGATTTTAGTGTTCTCGGAGTCGGAGTGGTTTTTATTATGCTGGTAAGCTGGCTCAGCGCTTTTATTTATTACAGAAAAGTGCTTTCATAACGCATAAATCAAACATTAGATTGAGATAATTCTTTCCCTGAAGCCTTAGGTAAAAACGCTTTTTACTTCAAAAGCAATTTTGAGATTATCTTTGTTTCCTTACTCAAACCTGATTTACTACTGGTAAATTTTTTAAAAGCTTTACCAGTAGTTGAATTGGAAAATTAAGGAATGTTAAAAAGATCAGAATTTCTTAAAGTGATTAGTTGTCGGGTAAACTAAATTTCATTTATTTTGCGCTTTAGTTGTGAGGTAAACTATTTATGAGATAACCCCGCCATGTTGAAAAACAATAAAATGAATTCAATGCTATCTAAAAATTCAAAACAGAATAAATTCTTAAGCTTTTTATTGGTTTGTTCTTTTTTGGTTACCGGATTTTCGGGTACTTTGTTAGCCCAGGAAAATCAGGCATCGCATAAGTTCGATCTAAATGATTGTATTCATTATGCTTTGCAAAATCAGGCCAGTGTAAAGAACCAGCTGCTTTCTGAAAAAATAAGCCGCGAAAGTGTAAGAGAAGCTTACAGCAAGTTGTTGCCGCAGGTTACTGCAGGAGCCAAATACCAATATACCATCAAAAGGCAGGTTTCCTATATAGGAGGAAATCCTGTGTTTTTTGGAGTTCCACAACAGTTTCAGGGTTATGTTGACATTAACCAGACACTGTTTGATCCTTCCGTTTTGGGAAGTACTACCGCAGCCCACCTGGCAGAAAATATGTCCAAAGAAAATACTCAGCTATCCAAGATAAATCTCGTATCAAATGTCATGAAGGCTTATTACGGAGTGCTGGTGTTTCGTGAACAGCTACGGTTGCTGAGTGCAAATATTGTCCGTGATACCAAATCTTTGTCCGATACCAAATATCAATTTAAAAATGGCCTGGCACAGAAGGTTGATGTGGACAGGATCCAGGTTTTGGTAAACAATGATATTACTGCAAAAAACAACGCCCTGAGGAATCTTAAGACACTGAGGCAGACATTAAAGTACCATATGGGGATGCCGATTGAAGATTCATTAACGGTGACCGGTAGTATCAACGATTCTTTGCTTTCGGCTGTGTTGCCTGAACAGGATACTACATTTTATAAAAATCGGGTTGAGTATAGACAGGCCAATACAGAACTCAAGGCTAGCAAGCTGTTGAAAAATAATGCAATTCGGAGTTATTTCCCGACATTGTCTGCTTTTTACAGTCTGACTGCACCTTTCAACGGACAGACCTTTCCTACTTTGTTTGACGGGAAAATGTATCCAACGTCTTATGTAGGACTTCAGCTGACGATTCCTGTCTTTTCAGGGTTAACCAAGCATTTTCAGTACCAGGCAGCCAAGATGAACATAGAGATTTCCCAAAACAGTATGAAAGACCTGAAAAACAGTATCAAACTCGAGTATGGAAATTATTACAGACAATATTTGTCTGATATGGAAAATCTCAAAACACAAAAGGAAAATACAAAACTGGCACAGCTTAATTACGATAATCTGAAATATCAATACGATAATGGTGTTCAACCCCTGATAGAAGTTCTGAATGCAGAAACAACACTGCTGCAGGCACAGGAGAACTACATTAACTCATTGTATCAGGCTTTGGTAGACAAAGTGGATCTGGATAGAAGCCTCGGAAAAATTAAATATTAAAGAACAGTTTAATAGAATCAATTATGAAAAAGATTCAAACAAGAATATCAGTTATTTTAACCTCTGTAGTGATTCTTTCGTTCCTGCTGGTATCCTGCGGGACTAAAAATAAAAGATCTGGTGGCGCGCGGGTTACAACTGTAGTAACCACAACAGTTGAAAATGAGATTGCTCCCATACACAATGAGTATGCTGCTACATTAGTAGCCAACAGGCAAATCACCATGCATTCTGAGGTGAGTGGGCGTGTGGAAGACATTCTGTTTAAGGAGGGCGGCCAGGTAAAGAAGGATCAACCGCTTTATACGATTAATAAAAGTTTATATCAGGCCGCTTACGATCAGGCCGCAGCTCAACTGAATATTGCTGAAACAAATTGGGCTACTGACACCACCGATGCCCGTCGTTATAAGAATTTATGGTCACATAATGCTGTGGATAAAATCCAACTCGATCATGCCATTGCCCAGGTGAATGTGGCAAAGGCTTCTGTTATTGCTGCCAAAGCCAATCTGGAAAGTGCCAGGACAAACCTGAATCATGCTACTGTAAAAGCTCCTTTCTCAGGCGCTACTGATGTTTCAAAAGTTCGCCTTGGTGATGTTGTGGTAGGCTATCAGACTCCTCTGGTCACTATTGTAGATAACAGCAATATGAATGCCGATTTCTTTATTTCGGAAAACGACTATGTGCAACTTGGTTCCACCGATAAAAGCATCAAAGAGAAACTCTCACATTTCCACCTGGTACTTCCGGATGGGACAATGTATCCTTATAAAGGTGAGTTGTATGCTGTTGACAACAGAGTAGATCCCACTACCGGAACATTGACGGTGCGTTTGAAATTTCCAAATCCCGGTAATCTTCTTAAATCAGGGATGAACTGCGTGGTACGTTCCACACAAAACACCTCTGCAAAAGTGATGGTAATTCCGCAAAAGGCTATTCAGCAGCTTTTGAATGAATATTTTGTTTACACCGTCAACGATCAGGGAGTTGTATCACAGAAAAAAGTAGAGCTCGGACAAGTTTCTGGAAATATGCAGATCATAAAAGGTGGTTTGCAACCAGGTGAAAAAATTATTGTTGAAGGAATAGAATCTGTCAGACCGGGCGAAAAAGTTAAAACAGTTCCTATGGAAAGCGGAATGTCCAACCAGTCCAGTCCTGAGTAAAAAGATTCATACTTATTAAAAACCGGAACACATGTTTTCAAAAACATTTATAAACAGACCTATCACATCTATTGTCATCTCGCTGTTCATAATAATCGTGGGGATTATATCCATTTTTATGCTGCCTGTTGCTCAGCTTCCGGAGGTCACTCCACCGGTTGTAAGTGTTTCAGGTATGTATACAGGTGCCAATGCCTCGGATGTTGAAAAAGCCGTGACAACGCCGGTGGAAAACTCGGTGAACGGCGCCACAGACATGCTTTACATGAACTCTACCAGCGCCAACGATGGCAGCTTTTCTTTGAACGTTACTTTCAAGCTTGGATCTGATGTGAATGTGGACGCCATGGAGGTGCAAAACCGCGTCAACCTGGCTACACCTATTTTGCCTGCAGAAATCAGACAAACGGGACTTTCCGTGAAAAAAGCCTCGACCGCCATGCTGGAAATAGTCGGACTTTATTCGCCACATGGCACGCACGATGAAAAATTCCTCAGTAATTATGCCGCCATGTACGTGCAAAATGCATTGTCGCGCGTGCCCGGTGTTGGTGATGTGCATGTTTTTGGCAACAGTTTTGCCATGCGCGTGTGGTTGAATCCACAGAAAATGGCTAATCTACACCTTACAACACAAGATGTCATCAATGCTGTCAAGGAACAAAACACATTGATCCCGGCGGGTTCTGTGGGTGCTGCTCCTGCTCCGAAAGGGCAGACTTTTCAGGTCAGTGTACAGATAAAAGGCCGCCTTGTGAGCGCTGAGGAATTTGGGAATATTGTTGTGGGAACCAATCCGGCGACGGGTTCGGTGATCCGTTTGAAAGATATTGCCCGGGTGGAGCTTGGTGCTTCGGATTATAGCGGAACGCCCCGTTTAAATGGGAAAGTGGGTTGTGGTTTGGCTGTGTATCAGACGCCCGGAGGTAATGCATTGGAAACTGCAGATTTGGTAAAAGCCAAGATGGAAGAGCTTTCCAAGAATTTTCCCGCCGATCTGGCCTGGACTACCATGGTTGACAACACCCGTTTTGTGAAAGCTTCCATCGATGAGGTGGTGAAAACACTGTTTGAAGTATTGTTGCTGGTGATCTTTGTGGTGTTTTTCTTCCTCCAGACCTGGCGTCCGACACTTATTGCCATGCTTGCTGTTCCGGTATCTATTATCGGAACCTTTGCGATATTTACACTGATTGGATTTACGATCAACACGCTGACGCTTTTTGCGATGGTGCTCGCCATTGGTATTGTGGTGGATGACGCCATCGTTGTGGTGGAGGCTGTACAACATAATATTGACCGCTACGGGCTTTCGGCGAAGGAGGCTGCTATCCGTGCCATGAGTGAAGTGGGTGGCCCTGTAATTGCTATTGCTTTAATCCTTACCGCTGTATTTATCCCGGTTACCTTTATGCCCGGCATCACCGGAATGCTTTATAAACAGTTTGCATTTACCATTGCCATTTCTGTTTTACTTTCGGCTTTTGTTGCCCTGACGCTGACACCGGCACTTTGTTCCATCATGTTACGCCCCAATCCTGTAAACAAGAACAGCAAAGGACTGAACCAGCTTTTCTATAGGTTCAATATCTGGTTTGACAAGACAGTGGAGAACTATGGAGAAAGTGTAAGGAAAACCATCAAACATGCCCCTTTAATGTTCCTTTTGCTGGCTTTGATTTACATCGGAACAGGACTGTTTTCAAAATATACCTCTACGTCGTTTTTACCCGATGAAGATCAGGGTATGGTGATGGCTGTGGCCCAGCTTCCGCCGGATGCATCTACCCAAAGGACAATAGAGGTGCTGAACGAATTTGGACAAATCCTCAATAAGAATAAAAATGTAGAGCATTACTTCCTTGCTCCTGGCTTTAGTATTCTCCAGGGCGCGCGTATGTCCAACTTCGGAACCGCGTTTATCGGTCTTACCGACTGGAGCAAGCGGAATGGAAAGAACGGCTCCATCCAGGCTATTATAGGTCAACTTATGGCAGCCTCATCACACATTAAAGGAGCGAAATTTATGGTGATTGCACCACCGCCTATCCGCGGGCTTGGAAGGACCACTGGTTTTTCGTTTATCCTGAAACAAAGTACAGGAACCATCCAGGATCTGGAAAAGGTACAAAACAGGTTTCTGGCGGCATTGAATAAGAGGCCAGAAATACAGATGGCTTATTCTACGGCTACGTTTAATTATCCTGATATACACATCACCATTGACCGTGTAAAAGCCAAGAGAATGGGTGTATCAATGACCACCCTCGACAACACAATTCAGACGTTCCTGGGTGGCTATTACATCAACGATTTTACGTTGTTTAACAGAACATTCCGTGTGTATGCCCAGGCCGATTCCAGTTATCGTGCAAGCATTAACGATTTGTCGAAATACTATGTCAGAAATGATCAGGGTAATATGGTTCCTGTAAGTGAATTGCTTAATATTACAAGAAGCACTTCCGCACCTGTTATTACGCATTACAACATGGACAGAAATGTGAACATTAGCGGAAATGCAGCGCCGGGTTATAGCTCAGGAGATGCTATTAAAGCTTTGAGGCAGGTGGCACAACAGGTGTTGCCCGAAGGCTATTCGTACGAGTTTTCAGGAACTACACTACAGGAAATTGAAGGAGGCAAAACCAGTACTTTCATTTTCATCCTGGCTATTGTGTTTGTTTTCCTGTTCCTATCGGCACTTTACGAAAGTTTTGCAGTTCCGTTTGCAGTGTTGCTGGCTGTTCCTATCGGGATTTTTGGTGCTTATCTGTCGTTGCACATTGGCGGATTATCCAGCAGTATTTATGCACAAATCGGTATTATTACACTGATCGGTCTCGCGGCAAAGAACGCCATCCTGATTGTGGAATACTGTAAGATGAAATACGAGAGCGGAGTGCCTCTGGTTCAGGCGGCGGTGGAAGCAGCCAAATTGCGTATCCGCCCGATTTTGATGACCTCCCTGGCATTTGATTTGGGCGTTATTCCATTGATGCTGGCTACCGGAGCAGGAGCCAATGCACGTATCAATATCGGTTATACCGTGTTTGGCGGTATGTTGACTGCTACTTTGCTTGCCATCTTCTTCATCCCATTGTTCTACGTTACGATTATCAAAATCCGTGATCGTAAAAAGAAACCTGATATGGTGAAAACGGACATCTAGTCCTTTAAGTTTATAAAACAGGCAAAAGTGCCTAAAGTCGTGTCGAAATGTGAGATGCGGTTTTAGGCACTTTTTGTTTTGTATAGGTACCGGCGTGTTTAACTCATTGTTAAACGTGGTTAAATTTTTCACAACGCGAGTCTTTATTCTTTATCTTTGTGAGAGAAAAGGCCTTTTTAGGCGCTTTTATGACCCAAAATCCATTATTTGATACTTGTGTAACACTAAAAGAGAACAATATGAACATTGAAGCATTTTACGCCTTGTCATACGGATTATATGTCGTGGGTACGGCAAATAAAGGAAGAAAAAACGGTTATGTGGCCAATACGGCTTTTCAGGTCACAGCAACACCGGAACAAATAGCTATTAGCTGCAATAAAGATAACCTGAGCGCAGAAATGATAGACCAAAGCGGTTATTTCAGCCTTTCGGTGCTGGAGAAAGATGCATCCAAAGAAATCATTAACCGGTTTGGATACAAAAGCGGCAAGAGCGTCGATAAGTTTGAAGGAGTGAAGTTTTTCGAAACCCGCAACGGTGTCCCGGTGGTGACCGAGGAATGTGTGGCCTGGTTTGAATGCAAAGTAGAGCAGAAGCTGGATGTAGGAACGCACATTCTATTCATCGGACGAGTGCTCGAAGGAGAATACCTCAATAAGGACAAAGAATCTATGACGTATACCTACTATCGTCAGGTGCGGAACGGTGTTTCGCCCAAGAACTCTCCTACTTATGTAGACAAATCCCTTCTTCCCGAAAAGGAAAAAGAAACAGTTGTCAAGGAAGAGAAAATAGAAGAAGTTCCTGTGGAAAAACCCAAAGGAAAATCGCTACAGAAATGGGAGTGCATTATCTGCGGGCATATTTATGACCCGGCGGTAGGAGACCCCGATTCGGGCATTGCCCCGGGAACTGCGTTTGAAGATCTCCCCGACGATTGGGTTTGCCCCGATTGCGGCGCTGACAAATCTGAATTCGAACCGATCTGAGAAAATAGTTAAACCCAAAAAATTATACCATGAATTCATTAAAAGGAACAAGAACAGAACAAAATCTTTTAAAGGCTTTTGCCGGAGAATCTCAGGCAAGAATGCGTTACGATTATTTTGCCAGCCAGGCTAAAAAGGAAGGCCTGGAGCAAATTGCAGCGCTTTTTACAGAGACTTCCCTGAACGAAAAAGAACATGCCAAAAGGTATTTTAAATTTCTGGAAGGCGGTCCTGTTGAAATCACTGCAACGTATCCTGCCGGGATCATAGGAACTACGCTTGAAAACCTGAAAGCTGCAGCAGAAGGCGAACATGAAGAGTGGACTGAATTGTATCCGGAATTTGCCCGTATAGCCGAAGAAGAAGGGTTTAAAGAAGTGGCTGTGGCTTTTAAAATGATTGCCACTGTTGAAAAAGCACATGAAGCCCGTTATTCGAAACTCTATAAAAACCTGGAAGAAGGAAAAGTGTTTGAAAAAGACGGGGTGGTGGTTTGGAAATGCCGTAACTGCGGTTATCTGCATGAAGGCAAAAAAGCTCCGAAGACCTGTCCTGCCTGTCTCCATCCTCAGTCTTTCTTTGAAGTAGAGGTTTTCGATTACTAGAAGAAATACTTTGTCTTTGGTTGCCCGATTGAGATCGGTGATCACAGACATCTTAAAATAGAATTGGTCATTTCGACTGACGAAGAGCAGAGAGGGATCTCCCGGAAAGACCTGGCGGTCGGGAGATTTCTCATTTGCTCAATGTTTTGGTCGGAATGACTTTTTTGTTTTTGTACCTCCATTCCGGCACAGTTTCCTCATTTTGTGTTTTTTGGAAATATTTCGTATATTTGGTAAGCTATGATTTTGGCCTGATATCATGGCAGAATACATAAAGAAGGTTTTAAAGAAGAATGGCAGCTGTCGTTTTTGTTAACCTGGTAGAGCTATAGAGCAAAGCACTAAAGATTAAACTAAACCCAACCTAAAAAATTTACTATCATGATCTCAAAAACGATAAAAATCCTAAGATTTGCTGTCATTCTTCTTCTTGTCGGTTGTTTCTCCGGCAATGTAGACAGTGAATATCAATACAGTCAACCCAGGGAAAACGGTGACGGGCTTCGGTCGGGGACCTTGTCGGAAGTGGGCCTTGATAGTGAACTGATCGTAAGAGGTGTGCAACGAATCAACCGGGATAAATACGGAGAAATTCATTCGCTGCTGATTTACAAAAAGGGGAAACTGGTGTTGGAGGAGTACTTCTCCGGGCACGACTATCAGTGGGACGCCCCCAATCATTATGGTTCTATGGTGAAGTGGAACGGAGACATGCCCCACAGCGCTCATTCGGTAAGCAAAAGTATCACTTCGCTCTGCGTGGGTATTGCTGTCGATAAAGGATTCATTAAAGATGTTCATCAGTCTATTTTCGATTACTTACCGGAGAATTATAAATACCTGTGCACTAAAAACAAAGAGTACATTACGATAGAAAACCTGCTGACTTGTACCAGCGGCTTACAATGGGCAGAATGGAATGCCCCGCTAAGCAGCCGTGAGAACGACCAGATTGGGATATGGTTTCATGAAAAAGGGCCTGTTGATTTTGTATTGCAAAGACCTTTTGTTGAGGAACCCGGAAAGCAGTTCAACTATTCGGGTGGCGGCATCGAACTGCTGGGGGTGATCCTTGAGCAGGCTTCCGGAATGGGGCTGGATGAGTTTTCGAAGAAATACCTTTTCGAACCTTTGGGCATAAAAAATGCCGAATGGAATATCATTTATCCAACGGGGGAATTTAGTGCCGCCAGCGGGCTTAAAATGACTCCCAGGGATATGGTTAAGATCGGTGCTATGATGATGAACGGTGGTACCTGGAAAGGCAACCGTATCGTTTCGGAGGATTGGGTGGAAAAAAGTAAGCAGCCTTATGCTTATAATAAAAATATTAAGGTTCCGGGTGAGGATTTGGGCAGAATGGGTTATGCCTATACCTGGTGGACGAAGGATTTAAAGATCCGGGGAATGAACGTCAACTGGTATTCGGCTAATGGATGGGGCGGGCAGAAAATCATTGTCCTGCCGGAAATTGAGACTGTGATCGTGTTTACGGGCGCTAATTATACTTCTAAGGTTAAGCAGTATGATCTTCTGGATGATTATATCCTTGCGGCGATGAAGGACTCTTAGAAGAAGTGCACTAAAGTTCATAAAGTGCCTAAAGTCCGTAAAGTTGTTAGTGACGGTTCTCAAATAAATCAGATCATTATACTGGTTTTAGTTTTCTGCTGATTGTGGTGAAAAGGGCAAGAATTTCCTTTGCTTCAGTTTGGATTTTATCAGTAGTATTGTCGTTGATATACCCTATAGTGGTGATTAATTCCAGCCAATAGACAGTTTCACTTGCTTCACTCTCACAAATTCTGATTTTGCTTACGAAGTCTGCCTTGCTTCGTGCGCGGTTGGCCTCTCTGTAATTAGCGCCTATACTAGTACCTGATTTGGTAATCTGATATTTGATAACCTTGCTTTCAGCTGTATTCGGTAACCGGGCGGACATTTTAATAATGTCAATGGCAAAGTCCTTTGTCCTTTTTTCTAATAGTTGGCTAAATTCCTTGTTTTCCATGGGTTTTTGTTGGTTTATATTAAGTGCCTAAAGTGCACCAGAGTTCATAATTTCCGTAAAGTTGTGAGGAGATGTTTCCAAATAACTTTAGGCACTTGTTTTCGAGTTCATAAAGTCCGTAAAGTTGTAAGTTAACGTTACCCTCAACTATAGGCACTTTAGCGCACTTAAGCTCACTTTAGTCACTTTAGTCACTTTCTCCTCCCCCGTTAACCTGTCCTTCGATGTATTTTCCGATTTCTTCCAGCTTTTCAAGCGGCAGGGAATTCAGCGACCGTGTGATGTCGATGACTTTGTTTTGGGTTCGGCGGAGCCGGTTCAGGGGCTGGTCTTTTTCCTCCGTTTCATTTCCATCCGGAGTCCATTCCATTACATCGTTAGGGGTACAATGGAGCAACAGGCAGACTTTTTCAAGGGTTTCCATCCGGAGGATGCGCACCTGGTTTTTCTTCATACGGGTAGCCAGGTCTGAACCAATTCCGGCTTTAATCATTAAGCTGTACGGGCGTTCCACACCCCTGGCTTTAAACATTCGGGTAAAGTTGTAGTGTAACATAAATGCGATATTAAAGGGTCGCTTAAAAATACAAAAACGAAAGTCAGGAACAAGTGTTATCCTTCATTTTTTTACGATTGCCTTTCGCTTCATAATATTTTAGTTCTGCTTTATCTAAAAAACCTTCTGTAATTACACGATTTCATTTTCTAATAGCCATATTTTGTGTTATAATCATTTATTAATATTTTGCTTTATCCTCTTTCCATTTTGTAATTGCTTTTATTTCTGTTGTAATATGAGGTTTTTGTGTGATAACTAAATATATTCATTCTGCTTTAACAAGCTTTCCATCTGCAACTACATGATTTCGTGTTGTTATTTCGTTTTGTGTCCATTTGATACAAATCATCCATTGCCATAGCCTCGTCCTCGTTTGTAACGAGGATGTTTTTTCAATGGACATTTGCAATGTCCGATAAGAGAAAAGCGAATTACAAATTCAGGGAAAAATGCGTCCGCGTTGCAAACGCGGACGAGCGGTGGGCGTCAAAAGGCAACCCTCCTCCTTCTGCCTAAATCCTGAAACAGCAAAATAACCCCCTGAAGGGGGAGCGCCTTCTCGCTTTTATCTTCTCTTTTTGTGGGCTTTAAATTTATTTTTCTAAATTTGAGGAAATGAAAACCATCGATAAATTTTTCAAAAGAAAAGTATTATATATGGAGCACACGCGGACGCTTGTGCTATTTAATGGAATCATTATCATTTAAAGACTAATTGAAGATGAATGGTACTGTCATTACAATTTTGACCGGATTATTAATTTTAGTTGTTGGGTTCTTTTTAAGAGATATATACAATTATTTGAAAAGAAAGTTTATAAAATCCCAAAAACCAAAAGTTGCCTTAGAATATATTGTTAGAGCTAGTGGAGCACATAGTTCAAATCCTCGTATCTATGAATTTAAAAGTTGGTTATTTGTTCAAAATATTGATATAGAACCAATCTATAATTTAAAGATCGTTCAATATTCAAACAATTTTTCAAAAGAGATATTTAGCAAGAATCATTTAAGCCCAAACGATAAAGAGGAAATTAGAGATGTATTTGAAATTCCTTTTGAAGGAGAGGAATTAAGCGATTATAAATCTGCCATTCAATCTATTCCTGATGATCGAAAGAATCCCGATTTTACTTTACATTTTGAAGATAGAAATGGTCATAAATACTCACAAAAAGCATTGGTTAAATAAAACTTCTTCTTCGTCCAAGTTGCAAACTTGGACGAAGAAGAAGTTTAAGATTTACCCATTATGAGATTTAAAAATTAATCCCTAGTTGCTAATATGAAATAGCGTTCATTTTCATGAGACAAATTTTAAATGATAATCAAATCAGCTTGGGCCAATTAATAAATGTCCCTTTACAAAAGCTTGATAAATCTAATAAGGATTATGATAAAAAAGTACTTGAAATTTGTCATACTGGCAAATTCTTAATGTTACTTACTTCAGATTTCCACATATCTGAAGTACGAGAACGGCCTGACTTTATTATCGAGTCTGATGATGGTAGTAAAATAGGATTAGAACATGAAATATTGGTTGATCCAATTCATAAAAAAATTGAAGGAAGCTTTTCGGATTTGGTTAAAACGACAGAAAGGCTGTTTCGAGAAAGACATCCTGAAACAAAACTTTTAGTAAATATTTCTGTAAATACAACAAAAAAACTTAGTAAAAGAGAAAACCCCATTCTGGTTGAGCGACTCTTATCAATGATTGAAGATGCTATTTCCAATACTCAATTTGAAGAAAATGATTTGGTTTACAATATATCTTGTCATAAGCATTCAAAATTAATTTTTAACACTAATACTGGAGCATGGTGGCAACGATCATTACATACTGATATTGTAGCAAAATCAATAAGAAAAAAAGAACAGAAAAGACTTAGTTACATTAAAAATACTGGGTTAAATGAACAGTGGTTATTGATTGTGGTAGGAAGTTTAAGTCATAGCTCTTATGAACTCGATTCAGAATTTGATAGGAATTTTAAAATGGAAACTGGGTTCTCACGAGTATTTCTTATGGAAGATTTTAATGCGAGATTATTTGAGATCTAATAGACCGTTTCGTCTTTTCAGCCACAGGCTGACAAGTGTAATGCGGACAGCGGTGCGTTTGTGATTTAGAGACCATTTTGTTGACGTTAACAAAATGGTTTAAGACCAAGGCAAAGCCAGGCGCCAGTCTTGTACGGCCTTGAAAATTAAGTTGCAAAAGTGAACCACAACACGATTCGTTTTGTATTTTAGTCACACGATTGGAAAAAGAAGGGATATGAAAAAGAACAAAACACTTTGCGATTTAAGCAAAGACGAGATAAAAGAGAAACTGGATGAACTTATTTTACTGACCAATCAGCCCCGCTATATTTGCCGGAAATGTGCCCGTGTAAGCAATACGGAAGATCATTTGTGCAAACCGATAATTATGAGTTCATAAAGCGCACTTAAGCTCACTTTAGGCACTTCTCAGTTTAACCTTCCGGGAAATAGACCAGCCTTACGATTTTTTCCAGTTCTGTGGCGTCTACTACATCAAACGAATCGAGCTCTTTGCTGTCTACATCAAGCACGCCGACAAGCTTGTTTTCGCGGTTTCTTAAGGGGATCACTATTTCGGATTTGGAACGGGAATCGCAGGCAATGTGTCCGGGGAAGGCTTCCACATCGGGAACCACCAGATTAGTTTGCTGTTCGAGTGCTGCCTGGCATACACCGGTTCCTTTGGCCAGATTGATGCAGGCCAGCGAACCCTGGTAAGGCCCAACCTGCAGTTTTCCATCCTGTAGCAGGTAGAACCCGCACCAGAAAAAATATTCCATTTTATGATAGAGCACAGCGTTGATGGTAGCCATATTTGAGATGGGGTTGTTGCTGCTTTTGAGGATTAAATCCTGTATTTGTTTATATAGTCGCTGATAGCGCTGTTGTTTTTTTTCTGAGTCCATGAGATTTTAATTTGTTTGCTAAAATACGGAAAGTTTTGGGTGGCTTGTTTGTGATTAGTCGGGTTGTAAACGAATGATTTGCCTGGGGAGCATTACACAGAGTGCCACTAAGAAGACACAGAGTTTCACAAAGATTTATGATAGGGTTTACCGAAATACTGTTCGTATTCTTCCGGTGAGTTGATATTGGTTAAGATGCCGGGGTCGTTAACAGGTACTTTGATCTGTGCGAAATTCTGCAGAAAAACCCTGAGGTTTTGGTCGTAATCGGGAGCTTCTGTCAGGGCTTTGACTATTTCCTGCGAAAGCAGAACGGGGTGGCCGCCTTCATCCTGATAAGTGGGAACAACATAAGCCTGTTTGTGGAAATTATCAGCAAGGTACTGTAAAACCTCTTGTTTCAAAAACGGACTGTCTACGTTGTGGAGAAAGACAGCGCCTGCAGGTTTCAGGGCTTTTAAACCGGTTTGCAGTGAGAAAAAGCGTTCTTTTTCAGGAGCGGGGTTGAGGATGGCTGTGATGTTGTTTTTGTGTTGCAAAGGCATTTTTTCATACAACCTCATCCCCTGTTCGTTCAACACAACACCTACCTGCCTGCAGCCAAAAGTCAGGTATTCCGAAACGATTTTTTCAAGAAAGATCCTCTTTTCATCAAAGGGAAGGAAGCCTTTGAGCTTACCCATGCGCCCGGAATAGCCTGCTGCCAGGATGAGCGCTGTATAAGTTTCCGGTTTCTGTTCCGATTGTTCCATTCGTGACGGGTTTTAATACTGAATGGTGAATGAATCCCAGTCGGTACCAACATTGAATTTGGCGCGGAACTTCTTAAGCTCATCGTACGAAAGGGTCACTGAAATTGCGGCTTCTTCATTTTCGGGAGCTTCAGAGATTACGGTTCCTTTGGCGTCCACTACTTTAGAGTGGCCGTTGTAATCATTGTCCAAACCGTCTTTCCCGATGCGGTTCACACCGATGATGTAAGCCTGGTTTTCGATAGCGCGTGCGATAAGCAGCTGATCCCATGGATAAGCCCTCACGGCAGGCCAGTTGGCTACGTAAATTGCCAGATCGTATTCGAAAGCGCCGTTCTCATAGTGATTTTTGCTCCATACAGGGAAACGCAAATCGTAGCAGACCATAGGGCGGATGTTCCAGCCTTTGAGTTGCACCAGAAGCGTTTTTTCGCCCGGATGAATTCTTTCGTGCTCCCCTCCCATGCGAAACACATGACGTTTGTCGTAGCGTTCGTAGGTTCCGTCGGGTCGCATCCAGATGAGAGAATTGGTGTAAAACCCGTCGTTTTTCAGCAGCATACTTCCCGTGACAACGGCGCCCGTCAGAGCAGCAGTTTCACGCATCCAGAGCATACTTTCGCCGTCTTCTGTTTCGGCAAAAGGGACAGGGTCAACCGGAAAACCGGTAGTGAAAGTCTCGGGCAGGATAATTAAATCGTGATGATGCGCTTCTTTCTGAATGATTTCCCCGAAATGTGCCCGGTTTATTGCGGCATCTTCCCAGGCCAGTCCTGATTGGATGTATAATATTTTTAAATCATTCATAGTCGTAATGTTTTAGATTTTTGACAGTATTTCAGCAGCTTCCATAATGGTTTCATCCTTTTTGGCAAAGCAGAAACGCAGCACTTTGTGGTCGTCTTTTTTATGATAGAATGGCGAAACCGGGATGGCGGCAATTTTGTGTTCTTCCACCAGCCAGCGGGCAAAATCCATTTCGTTTTTATCGGAAATATTGCTGTAGTCCAGCAACTGGAAATAGGTTCCGTAGCAAGGCAAGATCTTAAATCTAGAACCTTTCAGTGCCTGGACGAACATATCCCGTTTTTGCTGATAAAAGGCACCCAGGCCTTTATAATTGTCTTCATTTCCTATGAAATCGGCAATGGCATGCTGAATGGGTGTGTTGGAGGCAAAAACCGTAAACTGGTGCACCTTGCGGAACTCTGCCATCAGCTTTTGCGGGGCCAGCACAAAACCGGTTTTCCAGCCTGTGGCATGAAACGTCTTTCCGAAGGAGCCAATCACAAGCGTACGTTTGGCCAGTTCAGGGAAACGGCAGACGCTCTGATGGGCAATGCCGTCGAAAATCAGGTGTTCGTAAACCTCGTCGCTGATGACGATAATATCGGTACCTGAGGTAAGTCTTTCCAGCCTCTGGAGGTCTTCCGCTTTGAGCACACTTCCTGTAGGGTTTTGCGGTGTATTGATGATGATCAGTTTGGTCCGGTTGGTGATCAGCCGCGTAAAATCCTGCCAGTTGATGCTGAAATCAGGGAATTCAAGGTTAGAATATTTTACCATCCCACCATTGATTTTTACGGCGGGAGCATATGAGTCGTAGGCCGGTTCGAAAATAATGGCTTCATCGCCTTCGCGGATAAAAGCCGATATGGTGGAAAACAGTGCCTGCGTGGCTCCAGCCGTGATATTGATCTCCGAAACAGGGTCGTATTTGATGCCGTAGTTTTTCTGAAACATCGACGATATGGCCTGACGCAGCTTCGGGACTCCCTGCATCGGTGCGTACTGGTTAAAACCCTTTCGCATGTAATAAGTAACGAGGTCTATTAACTCTTCTGAGATGGGGAAGTCGGGAAAGCCCTGTGACAGATTGATGGCTTTGTGTTCGCTAGCCAGTTGAGACATTACAGCAAAGATCGAGGTTTCGGTTTGCGGTAGTTTTGACTGTAGGGTTCCATTAAAAGATTCCATATAAGCTGTATTTGGAATACAAAAATACTTTTTTAAGAGTCATTAGGATTCTCGTAACTCGAATCTTTTTAGCTTTGCATGTAGTAACACGTTAATCCAATTAAATTAATTTAGCATGAAAACTATTGATAATTATGAATTTAAGGGTAAGAAAATCATCATTCGTGTTGACTTCAATGTGCCTTTAAATGATCAATTTGAGATCACCGATGATACCCGTATCCGGGCCACCATTCCTACCATACAAAAGATACGTCAAAGCGGCGGTGCTGTAATACTTATGTCGCATTTAGGAAGACCCAAAAAAGGTCCTGAAGATAAATTCTCACTACGTCATGTCGTAAAAAATCTTTCAGAAAAGCTTCAAACAGAGGTGCAGTTCGCTAACGATTGCATTGGGGAAGAAGCAAAAGTGAAAGCAGCAGCATTAAAAGGCGGTGAAGTTCTTTTGTTGGAGAATCTGCGTTTTTACAAAGAAGAAGAAGCCGGAGATGAAGGTTTTGCCAAAAAGCTTGCCGAACTGGCTGATGCTTATGTAAACGACGCATTTGGAACAGCGCATCGGGCTCATGCTTCAACCACCATTATTGCCAAATTCTTTCCTAACGATAAGATGTTTGGCTACCTTATGGAGAATGAAGTTAAAAGTCTCAATAAAGTGCTGAACGAAGCAGAAAGGCCGTTCACGGCTATTCTTGGAGGAGCCAAGGTTTCCGGAAAAATTGAAATCATCAACAACCTGCTCGATAAAGTTGATAACCTGCTCATCGGCGGTGGTATGATGTTTACTTTTATTAAAGCCGACGGCGGACAAGTAGGTTCTTCACTGGTAGAGGAAGATTTGCTGGATACAGCCAATGAAGCACGCATCAAAGCTGACAAACTGGGTGTAAGTCTTTACATCCCTCAGGATGCTGTAACTGCCGACAGATTTGCCAATGATGCAGAACAAAAATGCAGGCCTTCCAATGAAATTCCTGATGGCTGGATGGGATTAGATATCGGAGTTGAAACCAGCGAAACTTTCCGTCAGGTGATTGAAAATTCTGCAACAATTTTGTGGAACGGCCCTATGGGTGTTTTCGAAATGGACAGCTTTGCTGAAGGTACGATGGATGTGGCTCAGGCGATTGCCCGTGCAACTGAAAAGGGTGCTTATTCATTGGTTGGTGGCGGTGACTCTGTGGCTGCTATTAACAAATATCACCTGGAAGACAAGGTTAGTTATGTTTCCACCGGTGGCGGTGCCATGCTGGAATACATCGAAGGTAAAACCTTACCGGGTGTTGCTGCTATTCTGGAATAGAAATTTCTTTTTAAAGAATATATCAAAGGCTGTCCTGAAAAGGATGGCCTTTTATTTTGTAGATGATTTTGCTATTAGCCTGCCTCAGTTTAAATCGAATCGACGCTGTTTGTAACAGTTTTTACAACCGCATCCTTATCGGGAAGATGAAACTTGAAATTCTTGAAATGAAGCCATGAATACAAAGCCGGGGCTATGGATTCGATAGGCTGGTAAAGCACCGAGTTGTCTTTGGCTTTTTGTTTGATTATGCTGTGATTTGCATCGAAATAGTTAAGGACAAAGATGATGATGCTCAGGAATAAGGCTCCTTTCAGGATGCCGAATACTCCTCCGGCCAGCTTGTCTACAAAACCCAGCATGAGGATGTCGATGAATTTTTCGAGGATTTTCCCAACGGCCAGCACGATAACCAGGACAGCTATGAAAGTCACGATAAACGAGATGGCAGCCATATATTTTTCCTGAATGGTGAAATACTGTTTCAGTATTCCGGCTGTGAAATCGGAAAAGTAAAAGGCAAAAAACAATCCCAGGATAAAAGCGGCAAGGGATGTAACTTCAATGATAAGCCCTTTTCTGAATCCGTTATAACCGAAAAATATCAGGGGAATGACCAATACGATGTCTAATAAATTAACGCTCATGAGACCGGATTTTGAGTAAAAATTCCATTCCAAATATACAAATTTTGCAAGCCGTTGGATTTGAAACAGGTTTTATTCCAGCAGCCGCAGTTTGTTTTTAGGGATCTGAAGAATGATAGCACTTCCCACCACCTCAATCTCCACCTTCACACGCGATTTTCCATCAGCTTCCATCAGTACCCCTTTCAGCCCGGTAAGGTTTCCTGCCATGACTTCTACCTCTTTTCCCGTATCCCAGCTTTCGTCAGGATTGTTCAGTGGTTCTTTTTCATCCAGATAGACTTTAACGGCTTCTATCTGCTGTGGCGGTACCGGAACCGCTTTTCCTTCGAAGGTGATATATTTTACAGTGTTGCGAACCAAAGCCCGGTAATAATCTTTAGCTTCAATGTGTACGAAAATATAAGAACGGAACAGCGGTTCTTCCACCCATTTTTTACGGTCGCTCCATTGCTTCAAGCGCTTTTCAAGAGGCAGATAAAACTCGATGTCTTCTGCATCCAGTTCCACAGCTACCTTTTTCTCTGCGCGTGATTTGACATAAATTGCATACCAGGTTTTTTCTTTACTCATAAGTGTTGAATTTTACCACCTCATTGATGGATTTTCTAATTTTCCTGCGGTGTTTGTAATCTTTAGGAGTGTACCCAACAGTAATCAGCAATGGAATGCTTTTCTCTTCAGGAACATTTAAAAGCGATTTTACTTTCTTTTCATCAAACCATCCAAGCATGCAGCTTCCCAGGCCTTCTTCGGCGGCCTGCAGGCAAAAATGCTCTGCTGTAATTCCTGCATCGATGAGTGGATATTCTTTTTTCTTGATGCGGCCGCCCAGCTCGGTCACCATCTTTGGTTTTTCCATGATGATGGCTACTATCACCTGTGCCTGGGTGGCGAATTTATTAAAGCTGTATAAAGGTCCCATGGCAGCCTGTCCGACTTTATGACGCAATTCCGGCTCATTGATCACTACAAAGGTCCATGGCTGCGAATTGCTGGCAGAAGGCGCCAGACGTGCAGCTTCGAGGCAGCGCATCAATTTTTCCTTTTCGATGGGCTTATCGATGTATTTCCGGTCGCTTTGCCGTTGATTTACCAGATCAAGAAATTCCGTCATCCTTTTAGCATTTGAGCTTTTAATAGGGTAATTTTTGTTTTTTGAGGATTCCCTGAACGATGGATGCCAGCAAAATCAGTATGCTGAAAAATCCTGCCAGGTGGCCCAGATAATCACCCTTTTTCACGTAATAAGTTAATGTGTCGTTCAGGTTTACAGTTTGGCTTAATACTGCCGGAACCCCATATTTTGTCCGTTGCAGCACATCCCCGCGCTGGTTGACAAATCCCGAATATCCTGTAGTGGATGATTGGGCTACATCGCGTCGTGTCTCTATGGAGCGCAAAACGGCAAATGAGAAGTGCTGTCTGTATCCCGGGGTGTTTCCCCACCAGCCGTCGTTTGTAATCACAAAAATCAGCTCTGCTCCTTGTCGTACATAGTGGCTGACGTAATCACCGTAAACAGATTCATAGCAAATCATCGGAGCGATTTTATCTCCGGTAGAATCATTGGTGAAAAGGGTCACATGATCGTCTTCTTTCAATGTTCCCACAGTCCCGCCAAGGTCAATGGCAAAGTGCTCCAAAGGCCCTAAGATCGGCCATGAAGGCATTTCTTCAACACCCGGAACCAGTTTCGATTTGTGGTGTACCTGGACAAAGGGTGAGTGGTCGATATAAAATGCTGTATTGTATGCGTAGTAGTAAAGATCTTTTTTATAAAGCCGGGCTGCATTCGTTCTGGGTTCATCCGGTTTTAGCCAGCGAAATGTGGAAGCACCAATAACCATGGAAAGGTTAGGATGCTCTCCGACATAATTCCGTAAGGTTTTCAGACTTTCAGAGCGGTCCATACTTCCTTCCCATATTTCTTCCTGGATGGTTGATTCGGGGAAAACCACATAATCGGTGCTGTCATTTACCTTTTCGTCTGCCAGCTTCAGATTGCGCTGAATAAGTACTGATGGTGGGAGGTTGAATTCTTCTGTGTACGGGTCTGTATTGGGTTGTACTACCACTACGTTGACGGGATTTTTAGTCTCTTTGTAATGGTTGTAGATATACAGAGAGAGAATGATCGGCACTCCGATTAAAAGCACCATCAGAACACCATTTATGATTGCTTTGCGTTTTTGTTTTGATATGATATTCCTGACAATAGTATAGGCCAGAATGTTGGCAACCAGAATCCAGACACTGCCACCCAGAACGCCTGTATATTCGTACCACTGAATCCAAAGATGCTTACTGGCAAATACATTGCCCAGTGTGAGCCAGGTCCAGGACAATTGCCAGTGCATGTTGAAATATTCCCAGCTAAGCCAGTAAAATACCAGAATTCCAAATCCCTGGACATTGTTGAAAAGCCATTTCTTCGACAGGTGGAAGACCTGAAAAGCAAATGCCAGAAATAGAGAGCTCATAAGGATGGCTATTACTGAACCGGTAGGTGTGGCGTTCCAGATCCACCAGGTAGTAAGACCGTTCCATGCCAGAAAAGCAAGCCAGGAATAGATAAACATTCCTTTTTTACCTGTATCGCCCAAATGTTGTTGTACAAAGAACAAAGGCACAAAAGCGACAAAAATCAGGGGAGTGAATCCGTTCTGGGGCCAGGCAGCTGCCAGCAGCAAACCACTGAGTAAGGAAAGCAACAACAAATGGAGTCTTTTCATATAGAATGATTTTCGGCTAAATTAATGTTTTTGATTTTTTGTTTCGGAAGTGTCGAAGAATTCCATCAGCTTTTCCCAGAATCCTTCCTCAAGGTGGCAATTGGAATGTCCTTTTCCTGGGATGACCCATAATTCTGCTTTGTCTCCTGCAGCCTTTTTCAGGCGTTTTCCCTGTTCAACGGGTACGGTTTGGTCATCTTCTCCATGAATCAAGAGAAAATGTGCCTGGGCGTTTGCAATGTGCTTTTCAGGAGCCATGGCATCCACATCTAGTTTCCTGATGTATTTCATGTATCGGTACAGAAACCAAATCATGGGGAAGTAGGGAATATGACGGTCTTTGATCTGTTTTGTGATGACTGCTGCAGGATGCGCAAAAGCCCCGACGGTCAGCACTTTTTTTATTCTTGAATCATGGGCGGCTGCGTAGATGGATGCTGCACCTCCGATGGAAAGTCCGATGAGATAAAACTCGCCGTTTCCGGCTTCTTGAATGTTATCTACATAGTTCATGGAGGAAATAATGTCTTCTGCGAACATCAGCATGTTGGAATAACCGTCCTGGTCACTGTTTCCGTGACCACGTGCATCAAAGGCAAGCAGGTTGAATTTTCCGCAGCAGAATTTTCTGAGATAAGGCATCATCCGTTGTGCATTTCTTCCCCAGCCATGGACAAAAATTACGGTAGTGGTTTTCTTGTCAGAAGGTATCCACCAGGCGTAAATGGTTTTTCCTTTTTGTGTGGGATATTCAACCTCCTGAATTTCAAAAGGTATTTCTTCGGGAACGGTGTGTGTTGCCACCGGATTACGAAAACCTTTTTGAATCAGGATGAATAAAACAAAGAAAGAAACCAGCATTACTGCCAGTACGAGAAGGATGATCCAGTCCATGATAATCAATTAAACCGACAAAGCTATGAAATAGAGCGCACCCCAATAAGTAACATGAATGAAAAAATGGGACCATTTGAATTTTTTAACAAATTTATCGTAGGCAAGAATGGAGTCGGAGATCACAAATAGAAAGGCACCCCAAAAAGCGTTCATGCTACTGTCGCTTGCCAGATAAAAAGCTCTTCCGGTAGCCTGCCAGAAGAACAGCATCAATACGGCTGCATAAACAACGACCGGAATTACCATCTTTCCTGTCTTTGGTAATACAATCCACAGAAAGATGGCCATGTAAAGTAACGCAGGAATCAGGTATTGCCAGTTCAGGTAGGGGCCGAAATCGCTTGTTATTGCCAGGATAAAAAGGATATGTGCCAGCAAGAAAGCCACTAATCCCGTAACAAATCTTTTTTCGGGCCAGAGAAGAAACACATCCCCGAAAAGAGATAATACCAGGCCAATTAGAATAAAATCCTTGTATTGAACCGAAACATACGGCAGTTGCATAAAAGCAAAAAACAGGATTAAGATGGTTGTAAAAGGTTTGAAGATATACTTTAAAATAGGTTTTTGAAGATAATGACCTGCAAGATAAAGGCCTCCTGAGAGAAGCAGGATAAGCAAAAAGAGAGTGTTCATAAAGCATAAGAATTTAAGATACGCTAAGTTATAAAAACTTAGTGTTGCAAAAGAGGAGAATCTGTTTTTCCAGGTTAGGGAACTTTTGGTCAGGCAGCTTTGTCAATCTAAACTGTGATTTCAGGATTTTGAGCAATCACGCTGCTGGCGATGCAGGTCTTTTCTTCCGGATCGTAAATAACAGCAAACTGACCGGGAGCAATACCGGAGATTTGTTTTTCCGATACAATGCGTAAGCCCTTTTCGTCACGAACAAGTTTTCCTGAATTAAATTCTGGCTGGTGCCTGATTTTGAATTTGATTTCGCTGAGTCCGCTGTAGTTGTGGACAGTATTCAGAAAGTGTAAATTCTCAAGCCAGATTTTGTCGTCGTATTGGGCGATGGGGTCGTAGCCGTTGGAAACGTAAACAATGTTCTTTTCCACATCTTTTTTGACTACAAACCATGGACCGCCTCCAAGACGTAATCCACGCCGCTGGCCAATGGTGTGAAACCAAAAACCCTGATGTTCTCCAAGCACTTTTCCGGTTTCCAGTTCTACGATTTCGCCGGGCATTTCACCTGCATATTTCTTGATGAAATCGCTGTAATTGATCTTCCCCAGGAAGCAGATTCCCTGACTATCTGGGCGGTGTGCACTGGGCAACTTCATTTCAGTTGCAATCTTGCGGACTTCCTTTTTTTGCAGGTGCCCGATGGGAAACATGGTTTTTGACAGTTGTTCTGGTGTTATTTGTCCCAAAAAGTAAGTCTGGTCCTTCACCCGATCTGCTGCGGTGGAAAGAAATGCGCCTTCTTCGGTATCGTAACGTGTGGCATAATGGCCGGTGGAAATACGGTCGAAATCTTTTCCAAAACGGTCGTTGAAAGCTCCGAATTTGATCAGCAGATTGCACATGATGTCTGGGTTAGGCGTAAGCCCTGCTTTTACGTTGTCGATGGTATATTTTACCACCGTGTCCCAGTATTCTTTTTGAAGATCAATCACATCGAATTTGCAACCGTATTTTTTTGCAATCCATGTTGTGATTTCAATGTCTTCTTCCGACGGGCAGTCCATAAACGACGGCTCGTCTTCCATCCCGATTTTTATATAAAAGATATGCGGGTCGTAACCTTGTTCCTTCAAAAGCGGAACGGTAACCGAACTATCCACTCCACCCGATACCAATGCAGCAATTCTCATCCTGATAAAATTTCGCTGCAAAGTTCGCAAAAATGTTTACAGGTTTTAAGATCGATTTTTAGCTGCATTTATAAGGATTTATTTAGAAACCTTCCTGCTACACCGACGAATAAAAAACTGTACTTTTGGAGGATGGAATAAACAGTTTATTTAAAATTTAACATTATGTACGGAGAATATAAAAATCATCTGGTTAAGGAAATTAAAGACATCAGAGAGGGCGGCCTGTATAAAGAAGAACGAATTATAGTTAGTCCTCAGAGAGCTGAAATTGAGTTGGCTTCAGGGCAGAAAGTTTTGAATTTTTGTGCTAATAATTATTTAGGTTTGTCCAACCATCCTGAGCTTATCAAAGCTGCTAAAGAGGGTCTGGATACTCATGGTTACGGAATGTCTTCAGTTCGTTTTATTTGCGGTACTACCGATCTTCACAAAACCCTGGAAAAGAAAATTGCTGAGTTTTTTGGTACAGAAGATACCATCCTTTATGCAGCAGCGTTTGATGCCAATGGAGGTGTTTTTGAACCTTTGTTTACTGAAGAGGATGCTATTATTTCCGACAGTTTGAACCATGCTTCGATTATAGATGGCGTGCGTTTGTGTAAGGCTGAAAGATACCGTTATCCCAATGCAGATATGGCTGCTCTTGAAGAGGAATTGAAGAAGGCACAGAAAAACCGTTTCAGAGTTATCGTTACAGACGGAGTTTTCAGTATGGATGGTAATGTGGCTCCTGTTGACAAGATTGTGGAATTGGCTGAAAAATATGATGCCATGGTGATGGTTGATGAAAGTCATTCAGCCGGAGTTGTGGGCGCTACAGGGCGTGGCGTAAGTGAATATTTCAATATTACTGGCAAAATCGATTTGATTACCGGAACTCTGGGTAAATCTTTTGGCGGTGCCATTGGGGGTTTTACTACCGGTCGTAAGGAAATTATTGAAATGTTACGTCAACGGTCAAGGCCGTATCTGTTTTCCAATTCATTACCTCCCATGGTAGTGAATGCTGGTATCCGCATGATGGAAATGATGAGTGAAACCAATGAACTTCAGGATAAACTTCATCAGAATACTGATTATTTCATGGCTAAAATGGGGAAAGCCGGATTTGATATTAAACCTACTAAATCTGCTATCTGCGCTGTGATGCTTTATGATGCAAAGCTTTCACAGGATTTTGCAGCCAAGCTGCTTGATGAAGGAATTTATGTAATTGGATTTTATTATCCGGTTGTTCCCAAGGGCGAGGCCAGGATTCGTGTTCAACTATCCGCAGGGCATGAAACGAAGGATTTGGATAAGGCAGTGAATGCGTTTATCAAGGTTGGGAAAGAATTAGGCGTTATTAAATAGACGGCTTTTTGATATTCAAAATACAGCAATTATCGTGATTTTCGGAATAGGCACTGACATCATTGAGATTAGTAGGATTGAGCAGGCAATAAGCCGTTCTCAGAGTTTTTGTGAAAAGATTTTCACGAAAGTAGAGCAGGAGTATTGTAATGCACGGAACCATGCCAGGTTTGAAAGTTATGCAGCAAGGTATGCCGCGAAAGAGGCGTTGTTTAAAGCCCTGGGCACCGGTTACCGTTATGGTTTTGCTTTCAGTGAAGTTGAAGTACTAAATGATGAGTTGGGTAAGCCGGAAATTCAGGCACACGGTAAAGTTTTGAAATATCTTCAGGAAAATAACATTACACATATCCATTTATCTTTATCCCACGCTAAAGATAACGCTGTAGCTTACGTTATTCTTGAAAAGTAGATTTATATTCCGCTCTTTAGGTCCTGCAGGAAATAGAGGGCGGTTTCTTTTATGGTTTCCTCGATAGATTTAAAATGATATCCTGTTTCTTTAATGATTTTCGCATTACTATACTGGTAGTTACTGTTGGCAGTGTGCGCTGTTTCTTTAGTAATCAGAGGAGATTTTCCTGTAAAGATACTTAGGGCTTTTAGCACTCTCCATGCAATTTCACTAAGTAGTCGTCCTGCAAGATGTTTTGGTGGTTTTATATTTAACGCCTCAGCAATCCAGGTAAAAAGCTGCTGATAAGAGATATTTTCTGCATTTATTATAAACCGTTGCGATTCCGCTTCACTGTTCATCAGCTGGATCATGATTTTGGCCAGATCGTCTGCATCGACATAGCCGTTCGTTCCATTTGTGTAGAATTTCAGTCCTTTATATACTTGATGGAACAGACGTGCGCTGCTGTCATGCCAGTTTCCTTGGCCCAAGATAATGGTCGGATTTACGATAACAGCATGAAGCCCTTCTGCAATCCCTCTCCAGACTTCCCTTTCCCCTTCGTATTTACTAAAGCCGTAAGCGGACACCTTTGAGGCGTTGTCTAAGGGAATATCCTCATGGGTGAGCGTATTGTTACTGGATCTTCCGATGGCTGCAATAGAGCTTACATGACAGAGCTTCTGAATTTTTTTCTCAAGAGCTGCGTTCACAACGTTGCATGTTCCCTTTATGTTTATATCGACAAGTTGTTCTTTGTCTTTTTCCTGAAAGGATACTTTTCCTGCAACATGGTAAACTTGACTGTTTTCTGTGAAGATTTCCAACAAAGAGTCAATATCTGCAATGTCCCCGTTTACCCAATTAATTTTTTCGAATTCTTTACTACTTCCATTGAAATGCCAGCGAAATAATTTTTCGATTGTTGTAAGTTTGGATGTCGACCTTTTGAGTGCTACTATCTGATTTTCTTTTTGAGAGAGTTCAAGAAGTAAATGGGAGCCAAGGAGACCGGTTCCGCCAGTGACAATAATTTGTTTTTGTTTTTCGTTGGACATTATTTATTAGACTGGATCATTTGTAATATGATTACAAAAATAAAGCAAACTGCATCTTGTAGGATAATATGTCGTTACTTTGCAAAAATTTTTTTAAAAGGTAAGCTTGTTTTCGTAGGAGGGAATTTTTCTTTTGTCTCCTTGAGATGAATTTTGATGGTTGTTTTAACAACAAATTCAAGGGATATATCTGTGCTCGTGGTTTCGACGAGAGAAATATGACAGGGATTTTGCATCAAAAATTTATATTACGGACTGAAAAAAGTAAAATAAATGATTGAATATCAGTTTAATGTATCAAATTTTCAACTGGATAGAGAAAATATTTCTGAATGGCTTGAAAATGTCATTTTGAAAGAAAAATCTACTTTAGGCGAAATTGGATATATATTTTGTGATGATAAATTTCTTTTAGGAATCAATCAGAGATTTTTACAGCACGACACGTATACTGACATTATTACTTTTCCCTCATCTCAGGAAGAAGGTATTGTTTCTGGAGAGATATACATTAGTGTAGATCGGGTGAAAGAAAACGTGACCTTTTCAAATAATAATTTTGAAAGAGAGATGGATCGGGTTATAGTCCATGGTGTTTTGCATTTGTTGGGCTATAAGGATAAGACACCTGAAGAAGCCCAACTCATGAGACAAAAAGAGGATTATTATCTATCTATGCTTTCTTAAATTGATTTTTGTTTCACGTGAAACACAGGAGTATGTTTGATGAATATGATGTTATAGTTGTTGGGGCAGGACATTCCGGTTCAGAGGCGGCTGCAGCTGCTGCTAATATGGGTTCGAAAGTTCTGCTTGTAACTATGAACATGACTACGATAGCCCAAATGTCTTGTAATCCCGCTATGGGTGGAATTGCAAAAGGGCAAATTTTAAGAGAGATTGATGCCTTAGGAGGATACTCAGCTTTGGTTACTGATCGGACCATGATTCAATTCCGAATGTTGAATAAATCGAAAGGTCCAGCTATGTGGAGTCCTCGTGCGCAAAGTGATCGAATGATGTTTTCACAGGAATGGCGAAGAATGCTTGAGCAAACTCCCAATCTTGATTTTTGGCAGGACACCGTTGTTAATTTAATTATAGATGATGATTGTGTTCGCGGTGTAAGGACGGCGATGGGACATGATATTTATTCCAAATCTGTAATCCTTACGAACGGAACTTTTTTAAATGGAAAAATTCACATCGGCAAAACTAATTTTACCGGTGGTAGAATGGGAGATCCTGCCAGCTTTAATCTGAGTGACCAGTTAGCTGCTTTAGGGTTCGAATGTGCCCGATTAAAAACTGGTACCCCTGTACGGGTTGATGGCAGAACTATTGACTTTTCAAAAATGGAAGAGCAAAAAGGGGATGATGAGCCAGGTCAATTTTCTTTCCTTGAAAAAGCTAACCTGAATGTTCAAAGAAGTTGCTGGATAACGTATACTTCTCCAGTTGTTCATAATGAATTAAAGTTGGGTTTTGCTGATTCCCCAATGTTTAGTGGAAGAATTAAAGGTGTTGGTCCCCGGTATTGTCCTTCCATTGAAGATAAAATTGGTAGATTTTCTGATAAAGACAGACATCAGCTGTTTGTTGAACCCGAAGGATGGAGTACTGTCGAGTATTACCTAAACGGTTTTTCTTCATCATTGCCTGATAAGATACAATTTGAAGCGTTGCGAATGATTCCTGGCTTTGAAAACGCTAAGATTTTCAGACCAGGATATGCTATTGAATACGATTATTTCCCACCCACGCAACTTAAAAAGAATCTTGAAACAAAGAAAGTCAAGAATCTTTTCTTCGCGGGACAAATTAATGGAACTACGGGTTATGAGGAAGCAGCTGCACAAGGTATAATGGCAGGGATAAATGCCCACTTAAATGTGGTAAATAAGGAGCCATTTATTTTAAATCGATCTGAAGCATACATTGGTGTTTTAATTGATGATCTTGTTACTAAAGGAGTAGATGAGCCTTATAGAATGTTTACATCCAGGGCTGAGCATAGGATTTTGTTAAGACAGGATAATGCAGATATGCGACTAACTGAGAAATCTTATAAATTGGGGTTGGCTACTCAACGTCGATATGAAACCATGTTGAATAAAAAAGCCAAAATAGAAAAGCTTTTGAACTTTCTTTCAAATACCAGTGCTGTACCTGAAGAGATTAATGATAAATTGAGTGCGGCGGATACTAGTCCGCTTAAACAAAAAGTTCGAATGACTTCACTTTTACTTCGTCCCCAGGTTGAATTACAACTCATTGCTGAGACACATCAGGAGCTAAAAACATTTCTTTTGGATAACGAATTGGATAGAGAAGTTATAGAGGCTGTTGAAATACTGATTAAATATGAAGGTTATATTGATAAAGAGAGTGAGATGGCAGTCAAACTTGGAAAATTTGAAGATATCAAATTAAAGCCTGATTTTGATTATGCTAAACTCCAATCTTTATCTTATGAAGCTAGGGAGAAGCTGAATAAAGTTAGACCAACTTCCATTGGACAGGCCTCGAGAATTAGTGGTGTTTCTCCATCAGATATTAATGTTTTGCTTGTTTTTCTAGGAAGATAGGCTGGTGTTTCACGTGAAACAAGGTATATGGTAAAAATAGAAAACTGCCCGGTTTGCGGATCTCATAACTTTTCAGAATTTCTTGAGCTGAACGATTTTTTCCTGACTCAAGAACCATTTGTGTTACAAAAATGCCAATCTTGTGGTTTTGTTTTTACCAATCCCAGGCCAGATGATAAATCTTTGTCCAGATATTATGAGTCGCCTGATTATCTTTCTCACCATTCAGATGGTTTCAGTATTTTAAATTTGGTGTACCAGTCTTTGAGACGTATTAACATTAAGAGTAAGTTTTCAAAGACTGAGCAATATGTTTCCAGGGGCTCTTTGTTAGATATTGGATGTGGCACCGGAGAGCTTCTGAATTATTTTCAGAATAAGAAATGGAATGTAAAGGGAATTGAGCCGTCTGAATCCGCAAGAAAATTTGCCATTGAAAAATACGGATTGGATATTCAGGATGAGCCAGGACTAAAAAGTCTCGCAGAACAAACATTTGATGTGGTTACAATGTGGCATGTTTTAGAGCATGTAGCTAATTTGAATGACAGGATAGAAGTTATTTTCAAACTCCTCAAAAAATCAGGTTATCTCATCATTGCTTTACCTAACATGAATTCATGGGATGCTAAACACTATGGAAAGTACTGGGCTGCTTATGATGTTCCCAGGCATCTTCATCATTTTTCAAAAAGTACGATTACCGCGTTGGTAGAGAAACATCAATTTCGTTTCCGGGAAAGTATCCCTATGAAAATGGATGCCTACTTCATATCCATGTTGAGTGAAAAATATCTAAAGAAAAACAACCCTTACTTGTCTGCCCTGAAAAATGGTGTCCGTTCGAATGCCAAAGCAAAAAAGTCAGGCGAATACTCTAGCCTGATTTATGTATTCCAGAAATAAGGGGTTCTGATTTATATTATTGGCCTGGTATTTGTTACTCTCACGATGATTTTATTCTCAAGAGAGAAGATCCCTTAATAATGATCTTTTGACCTTCTGAATGTGAGAAATTAATTGTTAATTTTACCTGTTTCATAATTTTAAAATCCAATGCCCTGGACCGATAAATACCAACCACGTTTTTCTCTTCTTTTTTATTTGGGAGGACTTGTTATTGTGGCTTTGGTGTTGGCTGCAACGGTTCGCCTTACTAATTTAGGAAAACAAAGTGATTACGTCGCAAAACAATCTGATAGACAGCTTAATAATGTAAAAATGTCTGTTATAAATGCGGACTCTTTAATGGTTCGTTATGTAGATAATAAAAAAGAATTAGATTGGAAAAACCTAGGCCAGTATTTTGACAATCTGAGACAGGTTGTTGTTATTAAAAAAGTCGATTCTCTGATTTATTGGAACAATTCTGATTGGCCTATGGGCTCAGAAGGGATGCTTACTGCGGGTGTTCCTAAATTAGTTTCTGCTAAGGATGGTTGGTTTGTTGGATTAAAGCAAGTTCATGAGCCGTTTACAATTCTTATTTTTTATAAAGTTCAAAACAGCTTTCCAATACATAATTCATTATTAACAAGTCATTTAGATGGTGAATTTTCTTTACCAACAGGCGTTAGGCTTGTTGAATTAAATACTGAAAATCAATCTGTAATTAAACTAAAATCGTTTCCTGTCGGGATAAAGATTATTAGTCATTTTGTTTCCCGTGAAAGACTTTACTTCTTGCTTGGATTGTGTGCACTTGGATATATTTTATTGTTTCTTTTTTTTGAATCCGTTTTCAATAAGATTAATTGGGGTTCCTCTTCCTTTCGAAAATGGATTCCGGTTTTGGCAACAGTAATTCTAGTTGTTGCTGTTAGATATCTCAATTACTTGACTGGATTTCCTGGGATTCTTAAAAATTCCTTTTTGTTTACAGAAACTGTTGGCGTAATCCCGTGTTTTAAAACGTTGGGTGACATTTTACTCAATATGGTTATTTTGTTTTTAGTTGCCTGGAAGTTTAGAAAAGTATTTTACGAGAATGGGTTTTTAGAATCCTTTGTTGCTAAATCGAAAGCATATGTCTTCCTTGTGGTGATTTTTCTGATAATCTTTGTCTTATTCTTTGTAACAAACAATATTTTAACTGGTTATGATAATCAATTTTTACTAAATAGCTCTTTTTTTAGTAATTATGGAGTTCATGACCTTATTTTCTTCGCTTTTTTGAGCTTAATAGTTTTTTTGTTTGCTGATGGTGTTGCCCAACTAGTAAAGGTGAGCCGAGCCAAATTTGCTTCAGTGGTTTTTTTGATGGTCATTATTGGCGCAGGTTGTGCGTTTGTTTTTCCTGCAGAGCTGAAAATTTTATTAGTCGCCTGGATATCGTTCCTGCTAATTGTTACCATTTCTTTTTTCTTTTCTTTCAATAAGAATCCTTACATCTATGTGATTTTTCTTTTACTTGTTCTTGCAATTTCAGATGCTTTCCTTTTCAATTTTGCAAAAGAAAAAGTGAGAAATGAGCATCAGGATGTGACCGCAAGTTTGTTATCTCAACGAAACGATCCCTATTTCGAATTCCTGTTTCGGACCATTTCGCATCAAATGCGTAATGACACCACCCTTCAAAAAATGCTTGCCTCCAGTACTGAAGGAAAGGAGGCCGTAATTTCACAGTACATAGAAAGAACTTACTTTAATGGGCGTTTTGATTCTTATACAAAACAATTTACACTGTGCCGACCCGGACAACAGCTGCAGATTCAGCCAGGTAACCAAATAATTCCGTGTAATGAGTATTTCGGTTCGCTTCCTGGAAAAGTGATACAGCAAAGGTCAGACTATAAACTTTCGCTTATTACAAATAACCAGGAGAATATTTATTACCTGGCAACTTTTCAATTTCATGATATTGGACAGAATCACGAAAATTTGAATTTGTATATTGAGTTTTTTGCTGATTTTATGCCAAGAGGCGTTGGATATCCTGAGCTTTTAATAGACTCGCATCAGAAAGTGCTCCAGCTTTCTGGCTATTCTTTTTCACGGTATTTTGATGGAAAGCTGCAATACAAATTCGGAGATTTTCCTTATCCCATAGATTTCAGTTATTTCAAGGGTCAACCCATAAATAAATTCTTTTATCTCGAGAACTTCAAGCATATCATTATTAAAATCGGAACGGAAGGCTATTTGGTGATAAGTCGCCCTCGAACTTCTTTATCAATGATTCTTTTGCCATTTTCAGCGCTATTCCTGTTTTTCAGTTTTCTGGTTCTTCTCTTTATTGTGATGAAATATGGCCGCAGAGTTGCAAAGCTTTTCAGCTATTCGTTCCGTGCCAGATTGCAGTTGGTTTTTTTCGCATCTGTGCTTGCTGTATTTCTTGTGCTATCTTTTATTTCGTTTTACTATTTCAAGGAAAACAGTAAAAGTGAAGTGAACGATTATCTTCGCGAAAAATCTCATTCAGTGTTGATAGCGATGCAGCAAAAACTGGAGGACTATCCATCCATCACAAAAAATGACCAGCCGGAAATTCAGGATTATTTACAGAAACTGTCGCTCCTTTTCTTTTCTGATATTAACCTGTACAATCGTTCTGGAATGCTGATTGCCTCATCTAGACCTGAGATCTTTGACAACGGTCTACAGTCACAACTGATAAATCCTGGAGCATATGATCACATCCGTATCCTCAACCGACTGTTTTATCTATCTAGAGAGCACATCGGAAATCTGGAATTTTATTCCTCATATATGCCGCTTACGCTGATGAACGGTAAAGATGCCGGAATTCTGAACTTGCCTTATTTTGCAGGGCAGGGCCAAATTCAGAAGTCAGGTTACCAGA
Source organism: Bacteroidales bacterium (assembly GCA_014860665.1). Taxonomy (GTDB): domain Bacteria; phylum Bacteroidota; class Bacteroidia; order Bacteroidales; family F082; genus Sulfidibacterium. Next base: position 66,814 of record JACZJI010000010.1, read on the forward strand.
TGTTGGCAAACCTTTTGAGTTTGTTTGTCATCACAGGAATTTTAGGACTTATCATTATCCTTTATTTGTCTAAAATCATGACGAAACCACTGGTGCTGCTACAGGAAAAAATCAATCTGGTGAGCATAGAAAAGAAAAACGAAAAGATCATCTGGGAAGAACGCGATGAGATCGGCCAGTTGATTGAAGCCTACAACCAGATGGTGGAAAAACTTGAACAAAGTGCCGAACTTCTGAAATATTCTGAACGCGAGCGTGCCTGGGGAGAAATGGCGCGGCAAATCACACATGAAATCAGAAATCCACTTACTCCAATGAAACTTAATGTTCAATATTTGCTTAAAGCTTATGAACAGAAGGATGAAAATTTCGACAAAAAGCTGAAAAACATTAGCCAGATTTTGATTGATCAGATTGAGGCGTTGAACGAAGTTGCAGGTATGTTTTCGGATTTTTCTAAATCTTCTTTACCGAAAAATGAAAAAGCAGACTTAATTGGAGCAATAAGAAATTCCATCACTTTATTTAAAAAATCCTACCAGGTTTCATTTAAGCTCATCTCTCCGGAGGATGGAGATCTTTGGGTTTGGGCTTCTTCTAAAAGCCTCATGCGCATCTTTAATAACCTTACAAAAAATTCGGTGCAAGCGATGGAAGGCAAAAGTGACAAGCGAATCGAAGTGGAGATTATCCCCGAAGAGAGTTATATCACTGTTAGATTTACAGATTTTGGAAAGGGCATTGCTCCCGAAAATAAACGCAGCATTTTCCAGCCTTATTTCACGACAAAATCAACCGGAACGGGACTGGGACTAGCCATCGTGAAAAACATGATGAAAGAGATGGAAGGTACCGTCGATTTTGAGTCACAATCGGGAAAGGGAACGACATTCTATTTGAAATTCAAGCGAGTGTAACATCGTAGGAAAATTTTTTTGTCGGTCATCGATTTTGAAAGTTTTCATCATTAATTGTGTACTTTTGGCGGGAGTATATGGCAAGTAATCCGTTAAAAAAACTGGCAGGTGATACCCTGATTTATGGTATGGGAACGATAGTTCCCAGACTGTTGAATTATTTGCTGGTTCCCGTTTATACCATCTGGGTTTTTACACCGGAACAATATGGAAAAGTGACAGAGCTTTATGCTTTTGTGGCTATTTTGCTGGTATTGCTCACTTATGGAATGGAAATTTCCTTTTTCCGCTATGCAAACGAATATAAAAACGATGTTAAATCGGTTTTCAGCACTGCGACCACCAGTTTGTTGATTACTTCGACCGTTTTCCTGATAGTTGTTTTTTTTAACAAACTCAGTATTGCCCGGTTTATCAAGTATTCAGGGCATCCCGAGTTTATTGTTATGATTGCTTTGATCGTCGGCCTGGATGCTATTTCAACGATTCCGTTTGCATATCTCAGATACCGAAATAAAGCACGACGATTTTCCACCATCAAAATCGTCAATGTAATCATCGCCATTACTTTTAATATCATCCTGCTGATTGTAATTCCAAGAACGTATCCAAACACGTACCAGCATTTTTGGTTGTACCGAATCACGCCTTTAGTGGGGATGGTTTTTTTAGCGAATGTGCTGGCATCCTTTTCTACGATTTTGCTGTTGCTTCCGGAAATGCGCTATTTCAAACTCAGTATTGATAAGGTTTTACTGAAGAAATTATTGACTTACGGACTCCCTATTTTAGTCATCGGACTAGCCGGGATGATTAATGAAGTTTCTGATAAGATTTTACTTCGTTACTATTTGCCGCACAATTTGAATGCTGAGGCAATCATCGGGATTTACGGTGCTAATTACAAACTGGCTATTTTGATGATGCTGTTCATCCAGATGTTTCGTTATGCAGCGGAGCCGTTCTTCTTTGCGGAATACGAAAAAAGCGATGCCAAAACCACTTACAGCCGTGTGATGACCGCTTTTGTAGGATTCACATGGTTTATTTTTTTATTGGTCATGCTGTTCATCGATGGATTTAAACAGTTTATCGGGCCTGCATTTTGGGTCGGTTTACAAATTGTCCCCATCGTGTTGATGGCAAAATTATTCCTCGGAGTCTTTTATAACTTGTCTGTTTGGTATAAACTTACCGATAAAACGATTTACGGCGGCCTTGTGGCTGTTTTTGGTGCTACGGTGACCATAGTCCTTAATATCATTTTAATTCCAAAATACGGCTACGTAGGTTCTGCATGGGCCAATTTTTTCTGTTACTTCAGCATGATGATGATTTCTTATTTGTGGGGACGCAAAATATTTCTGGTTCATTACGAGATGAAAAAAATCGGACTTTTCACAGTCATAGCACTTCTGTTTTACTTTCTCAGTACAAGGCTTCAGGGCTTGTCAACCAAAGAGCATATGTTAACCGGAGCAGGCATGCTTCTGGTTTATTCGGTAGTAGTTTGGATTGCCATCAGAAAGTATGTGATCACCCGAAACGTTCCCGGAACCCCTTCATTATAAACATTCTTTAACAATTGTATTGGTATTCTGCGTTTTCCCAAGCAGGTTTTTTAATTATTTTTGAAGCCTGATAATTTTCCTGATAGGGAAAGTTGTTGAAAATATTAAAATATAATCAGATAAGGGAAAATAATATGAAAGTTCGGATAGTCAATCGGTCGAAGCACGAGCTTCCCAGATATGAAACACAGGCATCTGCCGGAATGGATTTAAGAGCAAATCTGGATGAACCGGTCGTTTTGGAGCCTCTCCAACGAGTACTGATCCCAACCGGTTTATATATTGAAGTTCCAGTAGGTTACGAAGCACAAGTCAGGCCGCGTAGCGGTTTGGCCCTGAAAAATGGCATTTCTGTTCTCAACAGCCCTGGCACCATTGATGCTGATTATCGTGGCGAAGTCCGGGTGATTTTAGTAAATTTGTCTCAGGATATTTATCAGATTAATGACGGGGACAGAATTGCCCAGATGGTGATTGCTGCTCATGTTCAGGCCCAATTGGAAGAGGTAGAAGTGCTTTCAGAAACTACCCGCGGCGCAGGCGGATTCGGTCACACCGGAAGCCACTAAGACAAGAATATTTTTCGTGCTGTTTCCTCAAACAGTAAAGTGAGGATTAAATTAACAAGACAAAAAGAAATCGATGAAAATAAAAATAATCAACGTTTTGGTTCTTTTAAGTGCTCTGGGTTTGTTTTCATGCCAGAGTCTGAAGAAAGTCAGCAAGGTAAATCAGCTTTCACAGGAAATGCAATACCGACAATCTGACCTTTATACCAAAGCATTTATTCAAAAAGAACTTGGAAATCTGCAGGAAGCCGACAGCCTTATGAAAATGGCGCTGGCCATTAATCCAAATGATCCGGCCGCCAATTTCCAGGAAGCCAATTTATCAGCCAATTTAGGAAATATAGACACGGCCATGTATTTTGCCCACAAAGCCGTGACTCTTGATACCATCAATGAATGGTATAAGGTTTTGTATGCGAATTTGGCGAAAGCAAACGGCAATTACAAAGAGTATGTAAATGCTTATAAAAAGCTTGTTGAGCAACATCCGCAGAACGAAAATTTTGTTCAGGAGTTGGGCTTGGCTTATTTCTTTACAGGTGATTATAAAAACGCGGTCAAATATTACATCGACCTGGAAAGTCTTGTGGGAGTGCAACCAGCTCTTTCACAAAAAATAGTCGATCTCTACATGCGGCTTGGCGAAAAGACAAAAGCGCTGGAAACTTACGAAAAACTGATTCAATCCAATCCTGATGATCAACGGAGTTATGCCCTAATGGCGGAATTTGCTGCAAAAAACGGCTTTCCTGAAAAAGCAGAATGGGCTTATCATAAAATTCTGGAAGTAAACCCTCAAAATCCTTACGTCCACATTTCTCTGGCCGAATTTTACAGGGATAACAAGAATCCTGAAAAGGCTTTTGAAGAATTAAAAATGGGATTTGCCAATCCGCATTTGGATGTGCAGACAGAAATTAATCTTCTGGCAGCATATTATTCGGGTAATCTTACTGACGAGCAGATTGCTCAGGCTTTGCAGCTATCCATTATTATCAAAAAAACACATCCTGAAAGTAAACTTGCCGATGCATTGTATGCCAGCATGCTGTATCAGAATAAAAAATACGAAGAGGCACTTCCGTTGCTGGAAAAAGCATCCAAAAACGATCCGAATAACTATGCATTGCAGGAACAGATTCTTTTCAGTCATCTGTATATGCAAAAGTTTAAACTGTTGGAAGAAGCTGCCGATACGGTTATCAGTAATTTTCCCGATCAACCCATCCCATACTTGCTAGGAGGTATTGCTGCTGCGCAGGAGAACAATTATAAACATGCCAGAACATTGCTTGAAAGAGGAAAGAATCTGGCTGCCGGTAATAATAGCTTACTGGAACAATTTTATTCCAGTCTCGGAGATACATACAATGCTTTAAAGATGAATAAAGAATCTTTCGCTGCATATGACAGTGCGTTGCTGATCAACCCGAAGAATTCATTAGTACTGAACAATTATGCCTATAATCTTGCCCTTACCGGAGAACAGCTTGAAAAAGCAGCTCAAATGGCAGATCAGGCAGTTAAACTGGACCCATATAATCAGAACGATTTGGACACTTATGCATGGGTGCTTTACAAGCAAAAGAAATACGAAGAAGCTTTGCAGTGGGAAGAAAAAGCCATCAACAATGGAGGAAGCACCAGTGGTGTTGTAGTTGAACACTATGGAGATATTTTATACCAGCTGGGAAAGCATAAAGAAGCCATTGATCAGTGGAAAAAAGCCATGAAGCTGAAAGATCACAGCGATTTGTTGGAAAAGAAACTGAAAACAGGAAAGTTGTATGAATAGATTTAAAAGAGGATTCAGTGCACTGGTTCTCATCGGCGGACTTATTGCTTTTATGCCTTCATGTACAACTGTGAAACCGGTTGTTTTTCGCAATCTCAAGCCGATGAGCTTCGATTCCTTGTTTCATGAAATGAATACGCATCAGGTTAATTTTAGTTCGCTTAATGCAAAAGTTGCGGTTTCCTACAACAAAAAAGGGAGCGACGATGCAACATTTCGGGTGCAGGTTCGGATTCAGAAAGACAGTTTGATTTGGGCCAGCATTATTCCGGCCATGGGAATCGAAGCGGCTCGTGCCGAGCTTACTCCTGATTCGCTGAAATTACTGAATCGCATGAAAAAGAACTATATGCTGGGAGATTATCGTGTGTTGGATAGCCTCTTACACACCTCGGTGAATTACTCTGTTCTTCAGTCGTTGTTGGTGGGAAACGATCTTTCAGGATATCGAATCCTGAGCTCAAAAGCTGAAACAGATCGTGAAGGTTACCTGATTACGTTGCACAGAGAAAGTACCAGTTCCGGAAGCTCGATGACAAACACAAACATCCCGACAGAACTTACTCAGAAAATTTGGCTTGACCCGAATGATTTCAAAATCCGGAAACAATATCTCGAGCAGCAAACTACAGATCATGATACCAAGGAACTTTGGGTTTATTACGATACTTACCAGAATATTCAGGGACAGCTTCTTCCTGAAAAAATGAGAATTGTATTGAATTCACGACCCAAAACTGAAATTTTTCTTACTTTTAAAAAAATTGATTTAAACAAAACTTACGGGTTTCCTTTTTATATCCCCGAAGATTATACGAAACTGTTTTAAAAGCCATTATGGTAATAAAAAACAAGTACAGGCTCTTGTTTCTTCTCCTGATGATTTTTGGGTTTGTCTCCGAAACAATCGCTCAGGATACTCTTTCTACGCTTAAGAACAGGCGCAAGCAGCTTGAAAAGGAAATCGAATATACCAATAAGCTTATATCAAAGATCGGAGAAAGTAAAAGCAACACGTTGTATTCTCTCGATCTGATTAATAATAAAATCAGTCGGCGGCAGGAACTTTCAGCTACTTTGAAAGGAGAGGTCTATCTTCTTACAGACAGTATTTCTTCACTGAATGTAAATCTGAAAAAACTGGATTCCCGTCTGGATTATCTTAAGGGAGAATATGCCCGGATAGCATATTATGCTTCTAAAAACGATAATGCCTATTCACATCTGATATTTTTGTTTTCCTCAAGAGACATCAATCAGGCATATCAGCGTATGCGGTATTTGTCTGAAATATCTTCTTACATAAGAAACGAAGCTAATCGGATAAAGGATCTGGAATCGGTTAAAGAGCAGAAAAAAGATGATCTTGAAGGGCGGATTCAGGAGAAGAAAAAAACGCTGGATATGGAGATTTCGCAGTTGTCTTTATTGCAACTCGAACAGCAGAAGAAAAACCGTATGAAGCGGGAACTTTCTACTAAGGAGCGTACTTTGCGGAGGCAGCTTAATGCCAAAGAAAAGGAATCAGCACTGCTGAATCGAAAAATTGAGGAAGCCATTGCAAAAGCAACAGAGAAAGCAAACAGAAACACAGCAGGATCAAAAAAAATCAGCGCCAGCGATTTAAAACTTTCCTCTCTGTTTTCTGAGGATAGAGGTCATCTCCCGTGGCCCGTGAAAAACGGAATTGTCTCTCAAACTTTTGGAATTCACAGTCACCCTATTCTGAAACATGTCAAGATCAGAAACAATGGTATAAACATTGCTACTGATAAGGGGGCTGATGCCTTGGCTGTATTCAATGGTACTGTTGTGAGTGTGATGACCATTACCGGCAGTGACATTGCCATCATAGTGAAACATGGTGATTATTTTACCGTGTTCTCAGGTTTGGACAGATCTTTAGTTTCTCAGGGAGATGTCGTTCAGCCCGGAAAGGCACTGGGGACGATTCATACCAACCTTCAGGGAAAAACAGAACTGCATTTCGAAGTATGGAAGGGAAGGCAATATCAGGATCCTGCTGGCTGGTTAGTAAAGAAATAGATATAATTACAAGTCTGCTGCCATGAAAACTGTTGAAACACAAAAACTCTTTATAAAGAATATGGTTTGCCACCGTTGCGTTCTGGCGGTGGAATCAGAGCTGAAAAAACTGGATATAAAACCGGTTTCCATTGTTCTTGGTGAAGCTGTTGTTGAAGGAAATGTGGAACCCGAAACGCTCGAAAAACTCGAAAAGAATCTGAAATCTATAGGTTTCGACCTGATTGACGATAAGAAGAGCCAGCTCATCGAGAAAATAAAAACAGAAGTCATCAATATGATCCATTATGATCATGAAGTAGAAGGACATACCAATTTCTCGGAATATATTTCAAAAACACTGGGGCACGAATACTCATACCTCAGTAACCTGTTTTCTTCTGTGGTGGGAACCACCATTGAGAAATATGCAATTCTACAACGTATTGAGCGGGTCAAAGAGCTTCTCATTTATGACGAGCTTACGCTGAGCGAAATTGCCTGGAAAACGGGCTACAGCAGCGTTCAGCATCTTTCCAACCAGTTTAAAAAAGTCATCGGGATGAATCCTACTTTCTATAAAAGAATGCAGGTCCGTAACCGGAAGTCTCTTGATGAAATATGAAGTAACCGGGCCTGATTTTATATCAGTTTACCGTAATTACCTCTTATTTTGCCCTGTTTTCCTCTCGCTTTGACCCTAAAAGGTATTGTTTCCCCATGGATACCTATCCTTTTCCCTTAGTAGAGTTATGCCCATTTCCCGCAGTGTGATGTTACTTCCCCATAAAAACCTATTCATTCTCCATAATATTATGCTCATTTCCCTTAGTTTCCCCTCACTTTGCCATAGTTTCCTCTTCTTTTGCCATGATTTAATGTTGTTTTGATAGGTCTCCAAGGTGATTGTTTAATGTCCGATAACTGGTTGAATAATAGTCAAAATCATCATATTTTACCATTATACATCCAAAAACACTGTAACACTTTTCCAGAATTGTATAATGCCTTCCCTTGTAGCCCGGTATATTTTTGTCCCCGTAATTGGTTTAAAAACTCGTGTCGCTTCAAAGCTGTGTTGAAAAGGCACGACAAAAAGTTTTTCAATGAATAAAAACAAACTATTAGGACTGATACTAATTCTCGCGATAAGCATACCATTATCAGCTCAAAATAAGGATAACTCTTTGCGTAGCCTGATTGAGCAGGCCGAAAAGATGAATCCGAATCTATCTATGTTGCAGACAAAACTGGAAGCCGCCATGGAAAATATTCAGGTAGGAACACATCTTCCTGATCCGGTGGCGACCCTTGGATTTATAGGGGTTCCAACAAATACTTTTTCGCTGAATCAGGAAGCCATGACCGGCAAAGTGCTGGGTGTGACACAACCGCTTCCGTTTCCGGGAAGTCTGAAAGCCAAGGCTGCAGTGAAATCCATGGATACACTCATCATCCGCCAGCAGATTGAAGATGTGACCAATCAGATCCGTGAACAGGTTTCAGAGCTTTATTACAGCCTTCAGGAAAACAGAAAAGATGTTCAGCTGACCAGGGAAAGCCTGGATTTGCTGAAACAGATTTCTTTGGTCGCAAAGCGGAAATTTGAAGTAGGCACTGCCAGTCTGCAGAATGTGATAGAGGTGGAGGTTCAAAAAACTCATCTGCAGGATAAAATTGAAGCGTTAAACGGTGAAGAAATGGCGTTGCAAGCCCAGTTAAACGGCCTTTTATTACAAAGTGATTCCATTTACATTCCTACAGAAAAGATTCTTCCCATTTCCGGTCAGAATTTTCAAACGGAAGAGTTATTAAACATGGCTGAGAAAAACAGGCCCGTACTCAAAGAAATCAAACTCAACGAAACCAAGGCCGGATTAATGGAAAAAGAAGCCAGATATGCCTTTTATCCCAACTTTAAAGTGGGAGTCCAGTATACTCAGCGCACGTTTAACGATGCCACGGGCATGAATTATCCTGATTTGCTTGGCGTGCTGGTCGGCGTGACAATTCCAATAAACTATGGTGGAAACAAAACGGCTCAGGTTAACAGTGCCCGTTACCAGCAAGATGCTTACAAACAACAATACCAGTTTTCTCTTCAGGTACTTCAGCAGCATTTCGGCGCCATCAATGCGCAGTTAAAATCACTTAAAAACCGAGAAAAGCTGCTCTCTTCGACGCTTCTTCCTCAAGCCATCCAGTCATACCAGGCTGCTTTGGCAGATTATCAGGTGAACAAAATCGACTTTGTTAACGTGATGAAGGCAGAGGACCAGATTTTGAAAATCAAAACCGAACTGGCCAACATCAGAACATCGTACAGTAAAAATCTGTCGAAACTGGAATTTTTATCGGGAACCCAACTGAATTAATGAATTATAAAACAAAACAAATGAATAAGAAAATCTTCGTCTATATACTGTTTATTATTCTAGGAGCCGCGTTGGGGTCGGCAGGATATTATTTGTTGTCCGGGAAAAGAGCCGCTACAATGACCGAAGGTCAGCAAAGTTCAAGCAAAGCGCCAGACGGTAAAAAAGGTAAAATCCTTTACTGGCGTGCGCCCATGAACCCGAATGAGATTTACAACCATCCGGGAAAATCGGCCATGGGAATGGATTTGGTTCCTGTCTATGCCGATCAGGCAGGTCAGAATGGTGTGGTTACCATAGACCCCGCAGTGGTTCAGGATATGAATGTGAAGACGACTGTTGTGAAAGCGGGACATATGCATGCCGATGTCATAACCAATGGCATCATACAACCAGACGAACAGAAAGAATATACTGTAACTACTAAAGCCGGAGGCTGGATTGACAAACTTTACGTGAATTATACCGGTCAGAAAGTTACCAGAGGACAGAAACTCCTGCGAATTTATTCACCGAAGCTGGTGGCTGCCGAGCAGGAATATCTGACGGCTTTGGCTTACGATAAAGCCATGATTGGAAGTGAAGCCCCTTCGGATTTGCTCAAAAATGCTACACGGAAACTGGAATTGCTTGATGTTTCGAAGGCCGATATTCAGGAACTGAAAAAAACACAAAAAATCAGAAAATACATCACGCTCACAGCTCCTTATGATGGAACCGTCTTGCACAAAGGTGTTGATGAAGGTGCCAAAATAACGCGTGGTATGCCTTTGATGAAGATCGCCAATCTGAATTCAGTGTGGGTTATTGCCGATGTATATGAATACGAACTCGACCGAATTGCACTGGGGCAACCGGTGACCATTACCATGGATTACCTTCCCGGTTTTACCTACAAAGGAACGATCTCTTTTATTTATCCAACACTTGATACTAAAACCCGCACGATCAAAGTCAGGATTGATTTACCAAATGACAATCATTTGTTAAAGCCCGGCATGTTCGCTAATGTCGACATTCAGGGAAAAGATCTGGGATACTATCCTTTGGTTCCGGAACAGGCCGTTCTGCAGAGCGGTCGTGAAAATACCGTAATTGTGGCACTGGGTGGCGGCAAATTCAAACCGGTTCATGTGAAACTGGGCAATTATGCCAACGGATATTATCAGATTTTAAGTGGTTTGGCTGCCAATACAACCATTGTTACTTCTGCAGAATTTCTGATTGACTCAGAATCCAATCTGAACGCTTCTTTGAGCATGTTTTCAGATGCCAAAAATGACAGCACATCCACAGGGAAAAATACAGACATGAAAGAAATGAAGAGGGATCAGGAATCTGCAAAAGCCCCTGTTGAAGTGAAGGATACATCCATTGTTCGTATAGGTGTGATTGATGTGGAAGCCATCGATAAAAATCATGATGGTAAACTCTATGAAGATGTGATGGACTGGAATGTAATTTCCGATAAGCCTGGAACCTGTCCGCTCTGTGGAATGAAGTTGCGCGAAATGACCATTCAGCAGGTGAAAGACAACCTGAAAGCACATGGTTTTAAATATAAATAATGCCATCCGGCAGAAATACAGAAAAACGCTTGTTCAACAAGCATTTTGTGAACTAAGGAAAGAAAGATTATGACTCCGAATGAAACAAATAAAGACGGCCTGATTGCACGGATTATTGAATGGTCTGTTAACAATAAAGTCCTGGTCATTATTTTCACGGTGATGCTGATGGCAGCCGGGATCTGGGCTATCAAAAATACTGCTGTGGATGCCATTCCCGACCTAAGCGATGTTCAGGTTATTGTCTTTACCAAATATCCCGGACAGGGACCAAGAATCGTGGAAGATCAGGTTACCTACCCATTGACGACCAAAATGCTTTCCGTCCCGGGTGCCACCGATGTAAGGGGCTATTCATTTTTTGGTTTTTCGATGGTTTATATCATTTTTAAAGACGGAACCGATTTGTACTGGGCCAGAAGCCGCGTACTGGAATACCTGAGTTCTATGCAGAGTGCCCTGCCGAATGGTGTTACACCAGAACTGGGACCGGATGCCACCGGTTTGGGCTGGGTTTACGAATATGTGCTGAAATCAAAAACCGAAGACCTGCAACAGCTCCGCTCCCTTCAGGATTGGTTTCTGAAATACGAATTGATGACCGTTCCGGGTGTCTCGGAAGTGGCCAGTATTGGGGGATTTGTCAAACAATACCAGGTGGAAGTTGATCCTATCAAACTTGCTTCCTATGGACTTTCGCTGGAAAAGATAAAAATGGCCATTAAGAACAGCAACAACGACGTAGGCGGAAGGTTGATGGAAATGGGCGAGATGGAATTCATGGTTCGTGGCCTGGGTTACATCAAAAACAAAAAAGATCTGGAGACGATTGCCGTCGGCTATAACAAAGCCACAGGGACGCCCATTTATCTGAAAGACGTGGCAAATATTGTTGTTGGCCCCGAACTTCGCAGGGGACTGGCAGACTGGAACGGACAAGGTGAAGTAGTCGGTGGAATAGTTGTTCAACGTTACGGTGCCAACGGACTGAAAGTGATTGAGCGGGTCAAAAAGAAAATAGCAGAGCTGAAGAAATCACTGCCTCCCGGTGTTCAGATCATCACGGCTTACGACCGTTCCGGGCTTATCGATAAAGCCATCAAGAACCTTCAGGATAAATTACTGGAAGAAATTCTTGTGGTTTCAGTTGTAATTTTCATATTCCTGCTACACTTCAAAAGTTCGTTTGTGGCGGTATTTACCTTGCCAACAGCCGTATTGGGCGCTTTGCTCATCATGCATCTGCAGGGAATCAATGCGAACATCATGTCACTGGGTGGTATTGCCATTGCCATCGGAGCCATGGTGGATGCGTCGATCATCATGGTGGAAAACGCGCAATCGCACGTGCTTCACAACCAGTTGCTGCCCCCCGAACAGCAGAAATCGCACTGGGATGTGATATTGGTGGCATCCAAAGAAGTTGGTCCGTCCATATTTTTCTCCCTGCTGGTGATTGTGGTTTCGTTTCTGCCCGTATTTGCACTGGGTGCTCAGGAAGGCCGGATGTTCAAACCCCTGGCTTATACCAAATCCTATTCGATGGCTGTGGGTGCTATTCTGGCTATTACCATTGTTCCTGTGCTGATGGGATATTTCATCCGTGGCAAGATGAAAAAAGAAGAAGACAATCCCATCAATAACTTCCTGATGAAAATCTATGAACCGGTTGTGGGTTATGTGATTAGAAAAAGATGGTGGGTATTGATTATTTCAGCACTTATAGTGGTTGCAACGTGGTTCCCTTATAGCAAACTGGGGTCGGAGTTTATGCCTCCGTTGTATGAAGGAGATCTTGTTTACATGCCTACGACCCTTCCGGGAATTTCCATTACAAAAGCGCGACAGTTGTTGCAGCAAACTGATAAGATCATCAAATCGTTCCCGGAAGTAGAATCAGTGATGGGAAAGGTAGGACGAGCTTCAACGGCAACTGATCCGGCACCGCTTTCCATGATTGAGTCAACGATTCAACTGAAACCGCAAAGCGAATGGCCCAAAGGCATGACGCCGAAAAAACTGGTAGATAAGCTGAATGAAGCTATTCAGATACCGGGTCTCACGAACGCCTGGACGATGCCTATCAAAACCCGGATTGACATGCTTTCAACAGGAATTAAAACTCCAGTGGGAATTAAAATAACCGGCCCGGATTTACATGAACTGCAAACCCTGGGTGAACAAATAGAAAGTGTCTTACGGAAAGTTCCGGGAACACGATCCGTTTATGCAGAACGTTCCGAGGGAGGTAATTATATTGATTTTGACATTGATCGTGATGCCATTGCGCGCTATGGATTAACTGTAGGTAATGTGGAAGACATTTTCCAATCAGCCATTGGCGGGATGAATGTTACCACTACAGTAGAAGGACTGCAGAGATATCCTGTAAACCTTCGTTACCAGCGGGATTACCGGAATAATATAGAAGCTTTGAAACGGGTATTGGTCCCATTACCACAAGGAGGACATATTCCGTTGGGGCAATTGGGAAGTATTTTGATAAAGAAAGGTCCCCCGGTAATTAAATCAGAAGATGCCCGCCCCGAATCACTGGTTTATATAGATTTAAATACCACGGATATCGGCTCTTACGTGGCTAGGGCAAAAAAGGTGGTAAATGCAGAAATTCACCTCCCACAGGGTTATTCCCTGGCCTGGAGCGGACAGTATGAGTATATGCAACGCGCCGCGAAAACCCTGTCGCTTGTTGTTCCTTTGACTTTGTTGCTGGTGATACTTCTTCTGTATTTCAACACCAAATCATTCGTCAAAACAGGAATTATTTTGCTGACATTGCCGTTTTCTATGGTGGGAGCCATCTGGTATCTTTTCTTTGCAGGATTCCACATGAGCGTGGCAGTTTGGGTAGGAATCATTGCCCTGCTGGGCGTCAGTGCAGAGATGGGCGTAATCATGTTGCTCTATCTGGAAGTAGCCTATGAAAACATGAAAAGGCAAGGATTAATGACTTCACTGGATAACCTGAAAGCGGCCATATACCATGGTGCTGTCAGAAGGATACGGCCCGAAGTGATGACCGTTTCCGTGTTGCTGATTGGTCTGCTCCCGATTCTCATCGGACACGGCGTAGGCTCAGATGTGATGAAACGAATTGCAGCTCCTATGTTTGGGGGAATCATCACTGCACTGCTCATACAACGAGCTTTCTACCCTGCCATTTTCTACATGGTGAAAAAACGGGAAATGAAAAAACAGAACTTAATAAAGCATGAGGATTAAAATTCAGTTTTTGGGAGTATAGATGTAAAGAAAATGGAATTCTTTCGGGATTGGGTTCAAATGTTGGCTTGAATTTCTTTTCTTTGCGGCTGATTTCAAAAGAAGGTTATTAGATGGGATTTACACAATTCATTGCCAACCACATCACCGAATTCATAGGCGCAACCGGTTATATCAGTATTTTCATTTTGATGGTCATGGAAAGCAGTGCGCTTCCTATTCCAGGTGAAGCTGTTATGCCTTTTGCCGGTTTTTTAATTGTTCAGGGAAAATTTACCTGGGCCATGGTGATTCTGGTCAGCACATCAGGAAGTATTGTCGGGTCGTATATTTCCTATCTTATCGGAAAATATGGCGGAGAACCGTTTTTTGAGCGTTACGGTAAATATCTTTTGATTAACAAGCATCATCTCGACAGAACACACCATTTCTTCACTCATTACGGCAGTGTTACCATCTTTTTCAGCCGCTTTATTCCGGTCGTCAGACATCTGATTTCCATTCCTGCGGGGATGAGCACTATGAAAATGCCCAAATTTCTTTTATATACAGCTCTGGGCGCTGCTGTGTGGAATACTTTTCTTACATACATGGGCTACATTTTGAAACAGAACTGGAATGAAATCATGAAGTACAGCCATTACATTGATATTTCTGTAATAATTATCTCTGTTTTGGTTGTTGTCTTTTTTGTCTGGCAGCAGGTAAAAAACAAGTTTGCCTGAGTGAGCCTTTGCTTTCGCTAATTTTTGAATAGAATTCTGCAAAAGCATATAGAACTTAAATTTTTATTTCTTCTTCCAGGTTACAAATGATTATTTTTGCACCGTGAGTACAGATATCAACATAAAGGTACCTGCAGGTTTGTGGGATGCAGAAAAATATCCGCTGATTATTGCCGGTCCATGCAGTGCAGAAAGCGAGGGACAGATGCTGCGCACGGCAAGACAACTGGTGCAGATTCCTGAAGTAAAAGTATTTCGTGCGGGGATCTGGAAGCCGCGAACCCGTCCGGGAGAGTTTGAAGGTTTTGGGGAGACAGCGTTGCCCTGGCTTGAAAAAGTAAAGAAGGAAACCGGCCTGAAAACGACGGTGGAAGTTGCCAAGCCCCAGCATGTGGAACTGGCATTGAAATACGGTGTGGATATGCTTTGGCTCGGCGCCAGAACGGTAGTCAGTCCCTTTGTGGTACAGGAAATTGCCGAATCTTTGAAAGGCGTTTCTGTCCCTGTAATGGTAAAAAACCCCGTGATTCCTGATTTAAAGCTTTGGCTGGGTGCCATAGAACGCATTCATGCAGCAGGTATTCAGCAGATTTTGGCCATTCACCGCGGATTCCACTATTTCGAGAAATCGCCTTACCGAAATGCGCCCATGTGGGAAATAGCCTTTGAGCTGAAGAGGGTACTTCCACAGATTCCCATCATCACCGATCCAAGTCATATTGCCGGAAAGCGTGAATTGCTCCAGGAAATCGCCCAGAAATCCTTCGACCTGGAAATGGACGGACTTATGATAGAAACTCATGAAAATCCCTCTCAGGCGCTGAGCGATGCCCGGCAACAACTTACCCCGGAAGCCTTAAAACAAATGCTTCAACAGCTGGTTTTACGTAAAAGAACGGGAACGCCTGAATTTGAGTATAAACTGGAAGCCTTGCGTACAGAAATTGACAAACTGGATGGTGAGCTGATTCAGATTTTGGCGAAGCGGATGGAACTTACTGATGAAATCGGGGAATACAAACGCGATAACAACATCACCATTTTGCAAATGAAGCGGTGGGCGGGCATTATTCGCGATCGTTTGTCTATTGGTACACACTTGGGTTTGGATGAAGATTTCCTTACGGAGTTGCTAAAACTCATTCACAAAGAAGCCATTTTCAGACAAACGGAGATTTTAAATCGCAATAAAGAGAAAGAAAAGTAAGATTCTGAAGTATTACTTTTTGTCGTCTTTCTCCGGAAGGGATTTCCATTCAAAAGTGTTCAAAAAGTGGCGAATGTCACCTTTTATAAACTGGATAACCGGTTCCAGTGAATCGTTATTGGGCGTAACATAGAAATAAAGTGAGCCCCGGACAAAATTCTTTGTGCTATCAGTAAGAAAAAACTGGTAGGGTGAAGCCACTCCGTTTCCACGGATGTCGTACGCCAGACCGAATAGATCTCTTTTTGGGTCAATAATCAGGCTGTCTTTAATGGTATTGGCTTTGGGGATGTGTTCAACGACCATCCTCCTGGCATCTTCCAGGTATCTTATCAGATTATGATCCACAACCTTGTAGCTAAGGTGAATTGTGGCATGAAACCGCGGATATCTTATGTCGATCCAATACTTTTTTTCAGGTGAAAATGGATCATTGGTTATTTTGGCGTATGTCGGATATTCGAAACGGTAAGGAAAAGTAGTGTCAAATTTTTGATAACTCCTTTTGGGCATGTCAATTCTGAAATACCCCCTGGGTTTGGGTGTGTAATTCGACTGGCAGGAAACTGCAACGATCAGCAATAACATTGCAAAAGGGAAAATCTTTTTAATCTTCACTGACTTCATATTCTTTTGTATCAAGAATGGTAACTTTTACACGGTTGATCTTTCTCAGATCAGCACTTAATATCTCAAACGTAAAAGGGGGCAACGTTATTTTCTCTCCGGCCCTGGGAATTTTCCCGGCAAGTTCCAGAATCAATCCTCCCAATGAATCCGACTCTCCACGGTAATTATCAAAAAACTCGTCGTCAATGCCTAAAATTTTACACAGGTCGTTAAGCATTGTCTGGGCATCAAAGATATATGTCTGGTCATTGATTTTTTTATAGTGAAAGGCCTCATTTTCTTTGTCGAATTCGTCATTGATTTCGCCCACGATTTCCTCCAGTATATCCTCCATGGTGATAATTCCGGATGTTCCACCATATTCATCCACGACAATGGCCATATGAATTTTCTTTTCTCTGAATTCCTGCAAAAGGTCGTTGACTTTTTTGTTTTCCGGGACGAAAAATGCAGGGCGCAGCAGATTCTGCCATTCTTGTGATTCTTCATTGTCGATAAGAGGCAACAAATCTTTGATGTATAAAATGCCTTTTATCTGGTCGAAAGACTGATCATAGACTGGAATACGGGAGAACCCTGAATCGACCACAATTTTTAATAATTCGGAAAAAGGAGTAGCCAATTCTACCGCTGTGACGTTTACACGTGAACGCATCAGTTCGCTGGCTTCTTTTTCTCCAAAGGTGGCAATGCCTTTCAGAATCATTTTTTCGTCTTCAGGTGTTGTTTCATCCACAGTAATGTCAATCGCATCAGACAGATCGCTCAGGCTTACCTGAATCTGTTTTTTTGCCAGACGGACATCCACAAATGAAGTGGATTTTACCAGCAGGATGCTTAGCGGCCTCAGTAACACCATAAGGACTTCCAGTGAACCAGCCATCATGAGGGCAAATGGTACCGGCTTTTTATTGGCGTAAATTTTCGGAAGGATTTCCCCGAAAATAAGAATGAATGAAGTCACAATAACAATCTGAACCAGGAATGTAAGTAAAGGA
The DNA here is from genome assembly GCA_014860665.1 of Bacteroidales bacterium. Taxonomy (GTDB): domain Bacteria; phylum Bacteroidota; class Bacteroidia; order Bacteroidales; family F082; genus Sulfidibacterium. The sequence goes on from JACZJI010000010.1 coordinate 84,437, forward strand.
TTCACGGAAAGATTGAAAAGCAGTGTTGTAAGATGCGTTGAAATAACAACAATGCCTACATTAATGAAGTTGTTGGATATGAGTACGGTGGCAAGAAGTTTTTTAGGCTTGTCCCGTAAGGCAAGTACACGTTTTCCATTCTTTCCTTTATGTTGATTCAGTTTGTGAATGTCGGAAGGCTGGAGTGAAAAAAATGCAGTTTCAGAACCGGAAATCAATCCGGATATGATCAACATCAAAACGAGTACAATCAAAGTAATGATGGCCTCACCCGAAAACCCTTTGAAAAAGTCAGCGTTGAGCAAAATGTTGGCAAGATGAGGGTCAGGATCTAATTCAATTACTCCCAAAGCAATTAATTTCTTTTAGTTTCGATAAAGCAAAAATAGTAAGAAATTTATAATCGCCTGCAATTACGACATTAAAGTAATGGTTACTCATCCGTAAGGAAATATTAAAAACCTTATGGATGTAAAAGAATCGTTCGAAAAACAGGTAAAATGAAAAAGAGTGTCAGGTCTTAGAACGGCAAATCATCGTCTTCCAGCGATTCAACAGGTCCTTCTTCATGTTCCATTGGAGGCATTGAATTGCCCTGGTCACCTCCCGTATAAGGTTCTGAAGATTTGCGTACCAGTACGTTTATTTTATCTGCAATGATTTCGGTAATGTAGCGGTCGTTTCCATCTTTATCGGCGTATTTGCGGGATTTTATTTTTCCTTCAATATAAACAAGATCACCTTTGGCAATATTTTTCTCAGCTAAATAGCGGTAACCTGCAATATTGTGCCATTCGGTTTGTTCAACCCAGTTGTTGTCTTTGTCGCGATAACTTTCAGTAGTAGCGAGCGTAAAACTGATTTTTTTTGTTCCGTTTTCAAAAGTAAAAGTGTCCGGTTCTTTTCCGATACGCCCGATAAGAATTACTTTGTTTAATCCAGCCATAATGGTAGTTTTTATATTAATGTATGATTTTTTGATCCTGCAAATAGCGAACAATCAGCTGGGGTACAGGATACTTGTTTAACTCTGATTGTTTTATCAAAAGTAATGAATTTTTATGCTCTTTTCCGACCGGTTCAGTCAAAATTATGGGGATAAACTGTGCGAAGATCCGTAAATGGGTCAGTTTGTGCTCATAAATTCCTGAAACTTTTCCCAGATCGTATTCCTGATAAGGGAAAAGTCCCTGGTCTTTGGCCAGCGTGATGGCTTCCGCCGGTCCGGTAAGTGCTTTATCAGATTCAATAGAAGGAAAGTCGTACAGATTTCTCCAGATGTCGCGGGTCTCACGTTTCTTGATGTATAAAGAAGATTCTCTTTCGGAGGAAGTTTGAATCACAAAGTAATATATGTAGCGGTCACGAACGGCTACTTTAGGTTTTTTGACCGGAAGGTCCATCTGAGTGCCTGTTTTATACGCTACACATCTGTGGTTGAAAATGCAGTTTTTGCAATCCGGACTCGATGGAAGGCAATGCAGTGCCCCGAATTCCATCAGTGCCTGGTTGAACTCAGACGGGTTTTGATTCTGCATGAGCTGGCCGGCTTTTGCAGTGAATTCAGTTTTCCCGCGACCAGTGTCAATAGGTGTTGCTATGCCGAAAATCCTTGAAAGAACACGATACACATTTCCATCAACCACCGGTGCCGGTATTCCGAAAGCCAGTGAGGCAATGGCGGCGGCGGTATAGTCACCAATCCCGGGAAGGACCTTTAATAACTCCAAATTCTGTGGAAAAACACCTTCATATTGTTCTGAAACAACCTTAGCAGTCTTCATCAGATTGTCAGCGCGGTTGTAGTATCCCAATCCCTGCCATAATTTATAAACCTCATCTTTTGAGGCTTTTGCAAGCGAAAAAACATCCGGATAAGCCTCCAGAAATTTCAAATAGTAGCTCAAACCCTGATTAATTCTGGTTTGTTGCAAAATAATCTCAGATAACCAAATAGCGTATGGGTCATTGGTTCGACGCCAGGGCAGGTCTCGCTTGTTTTTACCATACCATACACTCAATAACTCCCAAAAATTTTCTCTCACTGAATGAAAATACTTAATAAAGAAATGATTAGGTCAAAAAAAATCTAAAAATTTTAGCAATTGTAAAAAAACTTAGTATTTTTGTCAGCCAAATTAATAAACTATTTATAAATTATTTAAAAAATAAAATCATGACAAAAGCAGAGATTGTAGCAGACATTGCCAACAAAACAGGAATTGAAAAAGTAGCTGTACAAGCTGTTGTTGAATCTTTCATGGAGAGTGTAAAAGAAACGATGGTGAGCGGTGAGAATGTTTACCTGAGAGGATTCGGAAGCTTTATCATCAAAGAAAGAGCTGAAAAAACTGGACGCAACATTTCAAAAAACACTACAATCGTTATTCCGGCCCACCAAATTCCGGCTTTCAAACCTGCGAAGTCTTTTGTAAACGAAGTAAAAGAAAATACAAAATAGTTTAAATTTTTTAACTGTAATAAAATGCCAAACGGAAAAAAGAGGAAGAGACATAAGATGGCGACCCACAAACGTAAAAAACGTTTGCGGAAGAACAGGCATAAGAAGAAATAATATTTCTTAAGCGTATTAGGAAGCCGGCGCTGTGCAGGGCATTGCGCCGGCTTTGCTTTTTTTGCCCACCATACTTGGGTTAGATTAAATTACTACCTAAAAATTCAACCCTTTTAAGTGCAAAGTTTGATTAAGTAAAACAATATTTGAGTGAACAGAGAATTAGTAATCGATTCGAATGGCACGGAAGTGAATATTGCGCTACTTGAGGATAAGACTCTGGTTGAACTGAACAAAGAACAAAACAACAACGATTTTACTGTAGGTGACGTATTTTTAGGCAAAGTGCATAAAATTATGCCGGGCCTAAACGCAGCATTTGTAAACGTTGGTTATAAGAAAGATGCATTTCTGCATTATCTCGACCTGGGACCACAGGTTCTTACCATGAACAACTATGTAAGGTTGTTGATACAGGGGCGAGGCGACAAAATTTCTTATGGCAAGTTCAAGCAGGAGCCGGATATTGAAAAAACAGGTAAAATTACCAAGGTCCTGAGCCCCGGACAGGAAATCCTGGTTCAAATCGCTAAAGAACCGATTTCTACCAAAGGACCGAGAATATCGACGGAAATTTCTTTTCCCGGCCGATATTTGGTTTTGCTTCCATTTTCTGACAAGATTTCCATTTCCCAGAAAATCAGAGGGAACGAGGAAAGAGGCAGGCTAAAACGCCTGATCAAAAGCATAAGGCCGGAAAACTACGGAGTTATAGTCCGTACCGTCGCTGAGAATAAAAAAGTTGCAGAATTGGATGCAGACCTTCGTGACCTGGTTTCCAAATGGGAAAAAATATCCGCTAAGTTACCAAACCTCAAGGCACCGCAGAAAGTATTAAGCGAGTTGGATCGCACTTCTGCCATATTAAGAGATCTTCTTAACGAATCATTTAACAGTATTTATGTAAATGATCCATCGCTGTATGAAGAGATTAAATCCTTCATCTCCCAGATTGCACCGGATAAAGTAGACATCTTAAAGCTCTACAAAGGCCGGGAAGCAATTTTTGAACAGTTCAACATTGAAAAGCAAATTAGAAATTCTTTTGGTAAAAATGTTACCATAAAGAGTGGTGTTTATCTCATCATCGAACACACCGAGGCGCTGCACGTCATTGATGTGAACAGCGGTCACCGTGTGAATAAAGACAATTCCCAGGAACAAAATGCGCTGGCTACCAATATGGAAGCCGCCACAGAAATTGCCCGGCAATTGCGCTTACGAGATATGGGCGGCATCATCGTGATCGATTTTATTGATATGCGTGATGTCCGAAACAGAAAAACCCTTTTCACACATCTTGTCAACGAAATGGCAAAGGACAGGGCCAAACACTCAATCTTACCACCCAGTAAGTTTGGTCTGATTCAAATTACACGCCAGCGAGTAAGACCGGAGATGAATGTGGAAGTTGTCGAAAAATGCCCGGTTTGCAACGGTACAGGACAGATAAAATCGAGTATTTCAGTAATTGACGATATTGAAAATAATCTGGAATATCTCGTCAGGGATCAAAATGAAAGTCACTTGACATTGGCTGTCCATCCGTTTATTTTTGCGTTTTTGACACAAGGGTTTTTTTCAAAGCGTTGGAAATGGTATCTGGAGTTTAAGAGATGGGTAAAGGTAAAGCCCATGAGCAACTACCAACTGCTGGAGTATCATTTCTTTGATAAGAATCAAGATGAGATAAAACAATAAGTTACAGAAGCCGGTCTAAAAGCCGGCTTTTTTGTTGATTAAAATAACAGAAATCAAGCGAAATGAGCGTTCTTTTCGGGATGAACGCTGAGTACAGGGATGGGTGAATGGTTCACCATCTGCGTGGCATAGGGCCCAAGCCACAAATTGGCCGTAGTCGTTTCCTGTTCTGTCATTATGGTAATGAGATTTGCACCTGCTTTTTTACCATAATCCATCACAGCTTCTGTGATGTTATCTGCCTCAAGGAAAACAGACCTGAAACGGACCCCATTTTCTTTAAAATAGGTTTCTGTTTGTTCAACGTAATTTTTAATACGGAATCTAATATCATCAAGAGATGAGGTAAGCAGCCCTACAATATGCACTTCAGCATCAAAATATTTTGCCATTAAAGCTGTAATGGGGGCTTTTTGACGGGTAACTACTGTACTGTCCAAAGGCATGACAATAGTTTTAATATCAATAGAGGAGTCAACACCTGCTCGGATGGTCATTATCGGAAGTTTACTGGAAGAGACAATTCTGTTGGCATTACTCCCAATCCAAAACTCCTCGAATCCAGAAGAACCATGTGTTCCGACGATTACTAAAAAGGCATCGACCCGTTTAGAGATGTCGCAAATGGCCTTATAAACCTTCCCCTTTTCAATATAAAAATCAATACCGGTTTCTTTTAAAACAGGATCGTACTTTTTCACAAGTGCCATGAAACGCCGTTTGACTTCATCCTGAAGACTCTCCGGTTCCGAAGCAAAAATCTCTTTTGAATAGTCCAGATGGTTAGCCCAGACCATACTAATACCGGCTTTTGCATGTTTTGCAATAGAAACCGCATGTTCCAGGGCGTTTAATGAACATTCTGAAAAGTCAATGCCCACAACAATTCTTTTGCTCATTTTTTTGGGGTTTTAGTTGGTAAATAATAATCAATTAGCTCCTTAATTAGTTTAATGCTACTAAGCCGTTCCCCAATTCTGTTTTCCCTTATAATCAGGGATTAAAGTTAACCTCGTCCTGTATTTCCCATGCAAGAGGATAGGCTCTTTTGATGCGTTGTAAAAACTTTATAGCATCCATTCTTGTTCTAAAATCTCCTACTCTTACCCTATAATAGGGCTCGTTAAATGTAATATAAGCCGGGACACCATATTTGGCCACGAATTTATCTCTGACAACCAGGGCAGAATTCAAGGCATTGTTGCCGGAGCCTTTGAATATTTGAATTCTATATCCGGGAACAGTTTTAAATTTTTGATTCTGTAATGCACTAAGCTGCAATAGAGAATCTATTCTGGCATCACCGATATACATATTCGAATAATCACGAATCGAATCCTGGGCCATATCACGAATTGTATCCTGGGCAAAAAGAGTGCTTCCCAATAATATCAACCCTGATATCAAAATCAACTTCTTCATCTTCATTCTGTTTATTAAATCATATCTTCATCCTGGCTATAATAATTAGCACGCAAACTCATAACCGGCATTTTTGCCATGTGAATTAACTGCTGAGAATAAGGTCCGAGAAAACGACTGCCTGTCGTGGTTTCCTGATCGGTCATAATTGTTATTAGGTCAATATTATGGTTATCAGCATATTCAATAATAGAAGTAGCCACATTACCCGCTTCACGGGTGCACAATTCGTATTCTACACCTGAATCTTTTAAATAGGTCAAAGCTTCATCTCCAAAAGAATCAATCCTCCTTCGGATGACCCCCAGTGTAGAATTATAAATTTTCAGTAAATGGATCTTAGCCCCGAATTGTTTTGCCAGCTGAACGGTAAACGGTAGTTTTTTCTTGGTTTCCAAAGAGCTGTCCAAAGGAAGCAAAATATCTGAAATATTTGGTGTTATGGTATAATTGCATTGGACTGTGACCACCGGACAGGGCGCCGAAGTAGTGATCCGGAATGCGTTGCTTCCAATCCAGAATTGCTCATAACCACTTATCCCATGAGTTCCGGTAAAGATCAGATCCGCTTTTAGACGTAAGGCAATTTTTGAAACTTCCTGATATACTTTCCCTTTTCCCAGATTAATTTTTATGGGAATATCAGGATATTCTGACTCATATTTTTTGACGAGATCTTTCAGGAAGTTTTTTTTCTCAATACGTAATTCTTCCTCGATTGTGTCTACGAGGCTGGCGGATGACACGGAATTGTCTATCCAAACCAATTCAAGAGCTGCAGAAAGCTTTTGGGCATAAACCAGGGCATATTCCAACGCATGTTCTGAGTTCTTGGAGAAATCAAATGCAACGACTAGCCTTTTCATGGTTTTACTCTTTTGTCCAATGCACAAAATTAATCAATCTTAATGCATTGCCGATACGATTGCTAATATAAGCAAAAAAAACTTTATATGAAAGAAGTATTCGGGTTTATTTTTTTAGAAAATAAAGACAAAAGTGTTTTTAATCAAATGTTTAGTATTGAATTATTGACTGCCTATTTGTATTTGAAACCATGCTTTTTCAGATTCTCCTTTACTTGCTGAATGGTCATTTCGTGGAGCTTCATTCCACATAGCGGACAGGTCCCCGGCTTATCGGAAATCACGTTCCAGTCCATTACATCTTCATAAAGTTTCCCATCGTGATTTTTGTCAATGGCTTCAACATCGATGACTCCGGTTCTGATTAATTTTGAGATATGAGACGCTGATGAGCAATTTTCGCTTGCCTTTTTCATGCCCTTATCCATTTTCATCTTCATCTCGGATTTATTTTTCATAGAGACAGAATCCTCTTGTTGCGACATGGTTTTCCTTACCATAACCACAGTAACTTTGTTTGTGTTAGAAATATTTCCTGCAAACAGGTTTCCTGCAAAAAAAATGAGACTCAAAGTCAGTGGTAATATGATTTGTTTTTTCATTTTTATAATGTTTAGTTTAATTTATTAAAATTGTGAATATTATCTGGTGT
>JACZJI010000115.1 GCA_014860665.1 Bacteroidales bacterium
TGCCGCAGGAACATATACGGTTACTTTGAAAGTTACAGACGCGAATGGATTTACCAATTCGATAAAACATAAGGTGTTTGTATCAAACAATCCCAAAGTAGATTTTAGTTATGGAAGAGCTTGTGAGACTGATTCAGTTTATTTCTATGATAAAACTGTCACTTCCTCAGGAGTGCTTACCTCATTTGCCTGGAGTTTTGGAGACACGACATCTGTCGCTAATCAGTCGAACCAGGAGAATCCTGTGCATTATTTTATTAGGGGAGGAGGTTCTTACAAAGTGAGATTGGTGGCAACAAACAATTATGGATGTTATGATAGTATCTCTAAATATGTTAAGGTTCACGATAGTCCGAAAGCCGGTTTCATTTATAACCAGTTGATCGATCCTATGACTGAGGTTAGCTTCACTGATACTTCGCAACAGAGCCGTGACCGTAGTCCGATCAAGAGTTATTTATGGAGTTTTTACAATGGAGATGTGTCAGATTCGGTAAATCCTGCTTATAACTTCCCGAACTCAGGGAAATGTTACCCGGTAACCTTGACAGTAACGGACACAAATGGTTGTAGCAATACAGATACAACAGATGTATGTTTAGTTCCACCACCACCAGTAGACTTTACTATGAGCGATGATTCGATTTGTCTTGGTGACAGGATTAGTTTCAGTGGTAAATCATCCAATCTTATTATTCATTGGCATTGGGATTTTGGAGATGGTGACACATCGATGTATCAGAACCAGACTTACAGATATCCTGCAGCAGGAACTTATACCGTTACTTTAACAGTTACCGATTTAAACGGATTTTCAAACTCTGTAAAACATAAGGTATTTGTATCAGGTAATCCAAAGGCAGACTTTATTTTTGGAAAAACTTGTCAAACTGACTCAGTATACTTCTCCGACAGAACACTTTCTCCTTCCGGAGTTATTGTGTCACGGAGCTGGGATTTTGATGATACGACTTCAACGACTAATCATTCAACACAACAAACTCCTGCACATTATTTCAGCAGAGGTGCGGGTTCATACCACGTGAGGTTGTATGTTGTAAATACTTTCGGATGTTCAGATACGGTTTATAAATATGTAAATGTTCACACTAATCCTAAAGCAGCATTTACTTATAATCAGTTGAGCGATCCGGTGACAAAAGTGCTTTTTTCTGATAGTTCAAAGGAGAGTCGTGATGGAAGTCCTATTATAAGTCGACTATGGAATTTTTATAATGGAGACGTATCAGACTCTGTAAATCCATCCTATAATTTCCCGGACTACGGGCAATGTTATCCTGTCACTTTGATGGTAACGGATACGAATGGGTGTAGTAACACAGATACAATAGATGTGTGTCTTTTGCCACCGGCATCCTTAAATTTCTCAACTACAAGAGTCTGTGTGGGCAATAAAACTTCTTTCAATGCAACCTATATGCCTTCTGCAGATACAATTGGGTATTACTATAAGTGGGATTTTGGAGATGGAAGTACACAAGTGTACACTTATTACGATACAATAACCCACCATTTCAATAAACCAGGGGTATATAATGTTCAATTAACTGCTGTCGGTACGAGCGGACCTAAAATTTCAATTACTCATCAAACAGTAATCGATTCTCTCCCTGATCCAAGTTTTACTTTTATAACGCCAAGTTGTGATCAGGCTACAACTTTTGAAGCCCCAACATGGGGTGGTGGATGTCCTATCAAGAGTTGGAGCTGGAACTTTGGCGATACAACTTCTGGAGTCAGAAATACTTCAGCTTACTGGAATCCGAGCCATTTATTTATCTCGAAAGACAGTACTTATCATGTGTCACTTACAGTAATAAATGCCAATGGATGTATCGATTCTGTTACAAAACCAATAGTCAGAAGTTCCTGTGCTTATATTTATTTTACTGCTGCTAATTCAGAGTGTACAAATAGTCCGGTTTATTTTAAAGACAGAACCTCATTAAATTCTTCGCTGGGGAGGATCACCCAATGGACATGGGATTTTGGTGATGGTGCGACAGAAACATACACTTCACATCAGGATTCTATTTACCATGTGTATAAATCTGCAGGAAGTTATAAAGTCACCATGACAGAAAAAGCTATAGTTAATAATCTACCCTCTACTGGTTCGTATGATTCTGTAATCCTAGTCAAACAATCGCCACAAGCTAACTTTGGTTTTGGTCCTGCATGTATCGGACAGACAGTCTACTTTATAGATTCTACATGGACAAATAACGTAGGTTTGAGTCAATGGCGTTGGACTTTTAACGATCCTTCATCATCGGAAAAATATTCCAATGTGCAGAATCCAAGACATATTTATCGTTCTCCGGGTTATTACTCAGCTCAGTTGGTAGTTACTGATAATGACAACTGTAGTGATACCGCAACGAAAAATGTTCAAGTGCATACTCCGCCTATTGCATCTTTTGAAATTGATCCAAATTATAACGGTGTTTCAGGGCAATTGTACTTTAATAATACATCAATGGGAGCCGAAAGTTATTTTTGGGAATTTGGAGATGGTGCAGTGTCAACTGAGGAAAATCCGGTTTATTCATATTCAACTTCAGGTCATTTTAATGTCTTGCTTGTTGCAACTAATGTCTACTCCTGTTCCGATACTGCAACGAGCGCTTACGACTTTACTTCCGGACTTTATGTTCCAAATTCTTTTGCTCCTGGTTCTGATAATGCTAAAATAAATATATTTGAACCCGTGGGAGTGCATCTGAAAAAATATGATATTCAGGTGTATAGCGCTTGGGGCAATTTACTTTGGGAAAGTACAAAACTTGATGTTGACGGTAGGCCTGTGGAAGGTTGGGACGGAACCTACAAAGGACAACCTATGCCTGAAGGAGACTATATTTGGAAAATAAGCGCCGAGTTCCTTGACGGTACTTCATGGAAAGGTTCTGATAATGGAGATGGCAATAAAAACCCCTACGGTACAGTTTTATTGATACGTTAATAACTATAATGTGGAACTAATATGCGGATAGAAATTACAATAAAAAGGCTTAGGAATTTGATACTAATGGGAATTGTTATGACATGTATGCCTGCATTGCAAGCTCAGGATGTAGACTTCTCACAGTTTTTCAATAATCCAACTTATTTCAATCCTGCCTATGTGGGGTTGACAAAGGGGCTGAAAGTTCGTATGAATTACCGTCGCCAGTGGACAGGGCTTTCGGGTGATTATCATGCTTACGATTTTAGTGCCGACATAGCCGATAGAAATATTCCCGGGGCAGGAGGGATAGGAATTATTGCAACTTCCGATCTTCAGGGACTTGGCTTGCTTAAAACTTCTATGGTTGGAATTATTCCTGCCGTGCGGATTCCCATTAACAGCTTTTCTGTTTTTCAAGTAGGAGCTTTGATTTCTATTATCTCTCGCCAGATAAACTGGAATAATCTGGTTTTTTCAGATCAGTTGGATCCAAGGCTGGGAAATATTGGCCCCAGTAGTTTCCCTGTGCCGGGAAGCAGCCCCATAACTTTCCCCGATTTTACTATTGGAGGGATTTATCAGATGCAGTTAAATAATCTTGTGGGAACTTTCGGATTTGCAGTCCACCACATTACACAGCCCAACCAATCGTTTCTGCAGGATGTGGCACCACTGCCTCGTGAATATGTTGCCCATGCTGATGTTGTGATAGATTTAGCGCGTCATGGCGGATTTTATTCCAGGGCAAGAGATATTAAAATAAATCCCGGAATTTTCTATAAACAACAATCTACTATGAGTTTGCTGACTTTTGGTGCTAACGCATACATATCAAATATTTATTTCGGAATTTGGTATAAAGATCAGATATTCTCGCAAAAAGGGTTTGGAAACTTTGTCTGGCTGGCCGGAGTCAATGTCCCCTTCAGTCAATACAACCGCATGAAAGTGATGTATTCATTCGATATGAATGTATTACACAATACAAACTTTACCGGGCCATCGCATGAAATCAGTTTGATTTTTGAACTGGATAATGCACAGCTTATCAATCCGAACAGATTGCCAGCTGTTGAAAGAAGTGAAATGGAGTGTTCGCCTTTCTAAAGGAACTCTTTATTGTTTATCGATTTTTTACTTTAGAAATACAAGATTCATAAGCATGATTTCAATAAATCATGCTTATGAGTTTGAAAAATAATAGGTTTCAAACAATAGCCTCCTGCTTTTAAAACAAAATTCTCACAACTGTGAAAATAAATTTCCACGCCTGTGAAAATTAAAAATGATGTGCATCAAATGACAGAAACCAAAGCATGAAAAGATAAATTCATAACTATGAAATAAAAAAAAGGAGCTGTAGAATATTTTGAAGCCTGCTTAAGGCCCCTGGCAGGGGAGATGATATGAAATAAAATTTCTGTATGATAAACGAAAAAAGCCGGAATATTTCCGGCTTTTTTTGTGGGACATATTGGATTCGAACCAATGACCCCCGCCCTGTCAAGGCGATGCTCTAAACCAACTGAGCTAATGTCCCGTAATGTATTTTTATTTAAAGAACTTTTTCAATTTTTGTGGGACATATTGGATTCGAACCAATGACCCCTGCTCTGTGAAAGCAATGCTCTAAACCAACTGAGCTAATGTCCCGCAAACGGCATTTGCGTTTTTCAGGCTGCAAAAATAACAAAATTGTTTCTCAGCTCAATTAAAATTCAAAGAGAATATATCATGCTATCAAATGAAATTTTAGCAGAAAAGCGACTGCTATACCTAATATAGCTCCAACCAACACTTCCACAGGGGTATGTCCCAGCAATTCTTTCAATTGTTCCTGTACATATCCTTCATCAAATATTTTACTGAGAGATTCTCCCAATTTGTTTAAAACTCCTGCCTGCTTCCCTGCGGCGCGCCTTATTCCTGCTGCATCGTGCATTACTATGATGGCAAAAACCAGGCATATAGCGAACAAGGGACTTGATACTCCTTTGGAAATTCCCACGGCTGTAGTCAGGGCACTGACAGTAGAAGAGTGTGAGCTGGGCATACCGCCGGTTTCCCACAAGCGTTTAATATTTAGTTTTTTATCAATGATAATTGAGCTGACGACTTTGTAAAACTGAGCAAGAAACCAGGCAACAAATACTACATCGAGTATGCTGCTGTTTAAAAGAATTCCCTTTTCCATGACAAGATGATTTTAGTCGAAGCAAAGTTAGATATAACTACGTGGCGAATTAGAAGTCATCAATTATTTAATGATTGAAGCTGCAGCTTAATAGTCAGAAACCATTTCTGAGACAATTTTATATCTTTGGCGCTGTTTAAGATTATGCCTCTTTCGGGCAAGCATTTGATGGACAATACACGTTGCGGAGATTATGTTTCGTAGAGGACAGCTTAAGGTTTGATATTTAATTTATTACTCAATTAAATTTATATCCATGAGAAAAGGATTTATCATGATTTTGGTTTTCGTTCTGGCATTTGGGCAACAGGCCTTCAGCCAAAATGAAAAGAAGCAAATTACCCTAGATGACATTTGGACAAACAACGCATTTAGCCCAAAAATGGTCTATGGGATCTTTTCGTTAAATAACGGAACACAGTATACCCGTATTAAAGATGGTTCAATCGTTGTGTATGATTACAGAACAGGCGATTCGGTTAAAACGCTTGTCAACGGAGCTGACCTTATCCCGGAAGGAGAAACAAAACCTATTAAAATCACAAGTTTTGAAGTTAATAAGGATGAAAACGAATTTATTTTTCCGACAGAGGTACAGCATATTTACCGTCATTCGCGTTTGTCATATGATTATGTGTGGAACAGCAAAACAAAAAAGCTGACTCCTTTATCAACCAAGGGAAAACAGCGTCTTGCACAATTTTCTCCTGATGGAAGTAAAATTGCCTTTGTCAGGGATAATAATATTTATCTGAAGGATTTAAATACAGGTGAAGAAAAACAAATAACATTCGATGGGAAAACAAATTCAATTATAAACGGGACCTGTGACTGGGTTTATGAAGAAGAATTTAGCTTTACCAAAGCCTTTTTCTGGTCCCCGGATAACTCAAAAATTGCTTTCTACCGTTTTGACGAAAGTCAGGTTAAGCAATATACTTTGCCTTTTTACGGAAGTTTGTACCCAAGAGAATACACATATAAATATCCTGTTCCTGGTGAAAAGAATTCTATTGTGCAGATTATGGTCTATGATTTGAAAACAGGAAAAACCACAACCATGGATGTGGGTAACAATATTGACCAATATATTCCTCGCATCAAATGGACAACTAATCCCAACGTGCTGGCCATTGAACGTCTTAACAGACATCAGAATCATCTGCAGATTTTGCTTGCTGATGCAACAACCGGTCAGTCTCATATTTTATATGATGAAACAAATAAATATTACATCGACATTACCGATGATTTGACTTTCCTTCCAGATGGGAAACAGTTCCTGATGACTTCAGAAAAAGATGGTTACAATGCCATTTATCTCTATGATATGGATGGAAAACTTGTTCGTAAGCTTACCAATGGCGACTGGGATGTGATGCAGGTTTATGGGTATAATCCAAAACATAAAGAAGTATTCTTCCAGGCAGCTAAGAGTTCACCGTTAGATCGCGATATTTACGCGGTTACATTAAAGGGTAAGCTTATAAAGATATCTGAGAAGGAAGGTACAAACGAAGCTCTGTTCAGCAAGTCATTTGATTATTATATCAATACTTGGAGCAATGCCAACATCCCGCCATATATAACAGTGAATAACCGTAAAGGAAAGGTTATCCGTGTTTTGGAAAGCAATGAAAAACTCATTAAAACAATGAGTGATTACGCAATGAGTCCACAAACTTTCTTCCAGTTGAATTCGTCCGAATTTACATTGCCTGATGGAAAGCAAATTCCTTTGAATGCATTTATGATTAAACCTCCAGATTTTAATCCTAACAAAAAATATCCGGTACTGATGTATGTATATGGAGGTCCTGGCATTAATACGGTGAACAATGAATGGGGCGGTGCTTTTTATTTGTGGTATGAAATGCTGGCTGAAAAAGGAATCATAGTAATATCTGTGGATAACCGTGGTACCGGAGCCCGTGGTGAGATCTTCAAAAAAATGACGTATCTGCAATTAGGTCACTATGAAATCGCAGACCAGATGGAAGCTGCCAAACTGATAGGAAAATTGCCTTATGTGGATAGTACACGTATAGGTATTTTTGGATGGAGCTATGGCGGATTTATGGCCTCTCTGGGTATTACCAAAGGTGCTGACATATTCAGTACGGCGGTAGCAGTAGCTCCGGTAACAAGCTGGCGCTATTACGACGACATTTATACTGAGCGTTACATGCGTACTCCAAAAGAGAATCCGGAAGGATATAAAGTAAATTCACCTCTTTATTATGTAAAAGATATGAAAGGTGATGGTAATTTCCTCCTCATTTTTGGAAGTGCTGACGATAACGTGCATCCGCAGAACTCCATGCAGTTCATTACCGATATGATTAAAAACAACAAGCAATTTCATCTGATGATATACCCCAACAAGAATCACAGTATTTATGGAGGTAACACCAGGTATCATCTGTTCACACGTATGACAGACTTCTTGATGAAACAGTTAAAACCATAATGAGGACAAAACACGGGCGCAGAATTATTTGCATGATATAATTATAGTTTTTAATTTTGCCGCCAGAATAATCATTAGTGTTTTATTATTAATTAACAAGAAAGTAGGTATTTAAAATGATTATTATTCCAGTAAAAGAAGGTGAAAACATTGACAGGGCGCTGAAACGTTTCAAACGTAAGTTTGAAAAAACCGGTGCTATGCGCGCTCTGCGTGATGGTCAGCGTTATGTAAAACCCTCTGTGAAACACAGAGAGGAAAAGCTTAAAGCTATTTACATTCAAAAGCTTCGTCAAGCAGAACAAGGTTAAGCTTTTTTAAGGAAATTATCTTTAAAGAAACTTTGATTTGGGGGTAAGATTTATTATCTTTGAATCAAAGTTTCTTGTTTATATGAGCACGGGCAAATTCATCAGATATCTCCAGTATGAAAAGCGCTATTCGCCCCACACGGTAAAAGCTTATCAAAACGACCTACGCTCATTCCAAAAATATTTAGAAGAAAATTATGAAATTTCGGATATTAAAGATGCTCGTTCAGAGATGGTCCGATCCTGGATAGTGACGCTGATGGATGAGAAATTCGGTGCTAAAAGTATCAACCGGAAAATAAGTACTCTGAAAGCATTTTATAAGTATCTGCTTCGCGAAAGCCTGGTGACAAAAAACCCGGTAGCGAATGTCCATACTTTAAAACAAGGTCATCATCTTCCTTCTTACGTTGAAAAAGAAAAAATCAATAATTGGCTTGACAAAGACGAGAAACCCGAGGATTTTGATTATGTGAGGGACCGTCTTGTAGTACTTGTGTTATATTCCACAGGAATTCGTCTGAGTGAATTGCTGAGTTTGAATCATGCTTCCTTTAATTTTTCTGAGAATACGTTAAAAGTTATGGGAAAAAGAAATAAAGAGAGGATTATACCGTTTTCTATAGAGTTGAGGGAGGAAATTTTAAACTATCTTGAGTTGAAACAGAAAACCTTTTCAAATCCTGACGAAGTCTTAATTGTGACAAACAAGGGAACTGCTGCATATCCTAAGTTTATTTACCGGATTGTTAATCGTTCTTTGACTGGTTTAAGCAGTTCGGTAAAGAGCCCTCATGTTTTACGCCACACTTTTGCCACACACATGCTGAATAATGGTGCTGGACTAAATTCCATAAAGGAATTGCTTGGACACGCCAGTTTATCAGCTACACAAATCTATACGCATACAACCATTGAACAGTTAAAATCAATATATTCCCTAGCCCATCCAAGGGCTAAATAAAAAAGGAGGTAAGCTATGAATGTAAACATCAATTCGGTACATTTCAAAACCGACAGAAATCTGGACAATTTTATTGAAAGAAAGATCCAAAAACTTTCTGGCTTTCATGGAGGAGTTGTGGGTTCCGAAGTTACTCTGAAGCTGGATAATTCTGAGACCAGGGAAAATAAGGTTTCAGAAATCCGACTGATATTAAAAGGAGATGAGCTTTTCGCAAAGAAACAGAGCCGTACTTTCGAAGAAGCTATAGATCTTGCAGTTGACGCACTTAAAAAACAAATTGAAAAGCATAAGGAAAAGTTCAGTAAATAATTTTCAATTTTATGTAAATAAATTTTGGTAAATCCAATTAAACGTTCTATTTTTGCAGACCTTTTTAAAAAGAGGTCTGTTTTTTTATAAAAGAGTTCTGAAAGTACTGTAGATAGAGCATTGTTTGCCAGCTTAAGGCAAAAAATAAACTGCCAGCATAGCTCAGTTGGCCAGAGCAGCTGATTTGTAATCAGCTGGTCGGGGGTTCGAATCCCTCCATCGGCTCGAAAAGGCATTTGGCGAAAGTTTAAAGTAAATTTTAAACAAAGTACATTAACATTTTAGATAATTATTCTGGGGAGATTCCAGAGCGGTTAAATGGGGCAGACTGTAAATCTGTTGGCTTAGCCTTCGGAGGTTCGAATCCTCCTCTCCCCACAAAAAAAGTTCTTTGAGAAAAGAAAAAGGAATGGAGTAAAGCAGACTTGTTTTGTTGCTTTTGTTCGTCGGGTGACGAATCGAAGCGGATTTCGGACCTTTAATTATGAATGCGAGAGTAGCTCACAAATAAATGAATAGATGTGATTTATCAGATCTTTTTTTTATAAGTTAGCCAATGCGCGGAATCAGCGGGAGTAGCTCATTTGGTAGAGCGAAAGCCTTCCAAGCTTTAGGTGGCGAGTTCGAGCCTCGTCTCCCGCTCAATTCAGCCGGTGTAGCTC
>JACZJI010000116.1 GCA_014860665.1 Bacteroidales bacterium
CCTCAGTATTTTATATGATGAATTAATAAACTTTTAAATTAAAAAACAATGAGAACATTATCGCACCAACTCAGGAAATTATTAATCCTTCCGCTTATTTTAGTCGCGCTAGTTTTGTTTAGCCTCATAACTATGTTGCTATGGAATGCTCTGATGCCTCAAATTTTTCATTTGCCCGTTATAAATTATTGGCAAGCGATCGGACTGTTAATACTGGCGCGTTTGTTTTTTGGAGGCAGTTTGATGTATCGTAGTCATCGCTCGCACGACCCGCGCTGGAATCACCAAATCAAGGATAAATTTGCAGGCATGACTCCAGAAGAGCGCGAGGAATTTTTCAAAAAACTGCATAAATTCCGTCATTTTGTGCACTACTACGATTTCGGAGAAAAAGAAACCGGAAAAGATTCCGAAAAAGAACCGAAATAATGAGTAAGGAACAACACATGCGCGTTTGCCCGGTAGAAAAAGCCGGAGGTTTGGATAATTCCTTCAGGAGATTTTTGCAGAACCCAGGAAAAATACTCAAACCTTACATTAAAGAAGGAATGACCGTTCTTGATTTAGGATGTGGTCCCGGTTTTTTCTCGATAGAAATTGCCAAACTGCTGTTTGATTCTGGAAAAGTAATCGCAGCCGATTTGCAGGAAGGCATGCTGGATAAAGTCAGGCAAAAGATTACCGGAACAGAACTTGAACAAAGAATCGAACTCCATAAATGCCTGGATGAAAGCATTGATCTGAGTGAAAAAGTGGATTTTATATTGGCATTCTATGTGATCCATGAGATGCCAAATCAAGACAAATTATTTAGAGAATTGAAATCAATATTAAAGCCTGATGGAATGATCTTTATTGTTGAGCCAAAATTCCATGTTTCAAAGAAGGCGTTTGATTCAATGATTCACAAAATCACGAGTCTTGGACTGGAGATTAAAGAAAATCCGAAGGTCTTTTTTAGTAGGACAATCGTTTTAAAAAATTAAGAATCACAAAAAACACTTACTTTCAATATTTTGTGTAAAACCTGCCTATCAAAAATCCTGTCAATTCATCCATGATTCGTATCACGACCGGCTTTTTGCTTTTTCTTTGCAGAGATTTTTCGCTAAAAATGACAAAAAAGACCAAACAAGTTCCGGAAAAAAAGAGTCAAGCCAAATTGTTTGCCTTGCTGAAACCCTACCGGGGGATGATCATCCTTCTGGTGGTTTTCACCCTTTTGGGCAATGGAACCAATCTGGTCATACCAAAAATCATTGCCTATGGAATTGATTCTTATTCGCACGGACACTTTATCCTGAGAACCATCATTACTGAATTTCTGATAGCCACTTTTATCATTTTTGTCTTCAGCTATCTGCAATCCATCGTTCAGACCTATGCTTCTGAATTAGTAGCTCGCGATTTACGCAAGAAACTTTCTGATAAAATTTCAAGACAAAGCTATGCCTTCATTCAGAAATCAAACCCATCCCGTCTGCTTACCAATCTGACATCAGATATGGATTCTGTAAAAATGTTTGTGGCGCAGGCTGTATCTACCATCGTTTCTTCGCTTTTCATCATTATCGGTACGTGTGTTTTGCTGCTTACCATCGACTGGAAACTGGCTTTACCAGTAATTATGATTATTCCATTAATCGGCATTTCATTTTATATTGTCCTGAAAAAAGCGCGGGTATTTTTCAGACGTTCCCGCGAGGTGATCGATTGGCTCAACAAAGTCATCAACGAAAGTATTCTGGGAGCGGCCATCATCCGGGTTATCAACTCGCAAACACAGGAATACCGGAAGTTTATCGCTGCCAGCTCAGAAGCCAGAGACATTGGAATTTCCATCGTCACTCTGTTTGCCACCCTGATGCCTATCATACAGTTTGTGGCCAATCTGGCTATCCTTATCATTCTGGCGCTGGGAGGCCATTTCGTCATAAAAGGATCTTTAACGCTTGGGAACTTTGCTGCTTTTAACAGTTACATAGCCATTCTCATCTTTCCAATTATTGTCATCGGATTTATGAGCAACGTGATAGCACGTGCCACTGCCTCATACGAAAGAATTGATCGTGTTATGAAAGCTCCTGAAACCTCTGAGGAAGGAAGCCTCGAAGAATCACTGAAAGGCAATATTGAGATGAAAAACATTACGGTTTCTTATGAAGGAAAACCGGCATTAAAAGATGTATCTTTTTCCATCAAAGCAGGAAGCCAGACCGCCATCATCGGACCGACAGCTGCAGGTAAAACGCAGTTGCTTTATCTCATTACCGGATTAATTAAGCCACAGGAAGGAACTGTATGGTTTGATGGTATAAACATCGAAGAATACAAAAAAGAACTTTTCAGGAACCAGATCGGATTTGTTTTTCAGGACAGTGTTTTGTTTAATCTGAGCTTGCGTGAAAACATCGCATTCAATGATAATGTCACCGACGAATCACTGAATAAAGCTTTGGAAACCGCCGAGCTTATGGAATTTGTCAACTCTTTGCCGGATAAACTGGACACTATGATTTCGGAAAGAGGGACCAGCCTGTCGGGAGGACAAAAGCAACGTATCATGCTTGCCAGGGCACTGGCGTTAAACCCGAAAATCCTTTTGCTGGATGATTTTACTGCCAGAGTTGACCGGGAGACGGAAAGGAAAATACTGAATAACGTCATCGTTAATTATCCCGATTTGACTTTGATCTCAGTAACACAAAAAATTGCACCCATAAAGAATTACAACCAGCTCATCTTACTAATGGAAGGTGAGGTAGTAGCAACAGGAAAACACAAAGATTTGTTAGAGTCCTGCCCCGAGTATATTCAGATTTATAATTCACAATTAAGTACAAGCCATTATGAATTACAATCTTAATATACCGCCGGAAGACACAGGCAAAAAGAAGTCGACTCTGAGCTCTTTGAAAATTATGTTTTCAGAGATGGTCGAGGAGAAAAGGACGCTACTGACGGCTTTTATTGCCATGGTGATTACCGCCGCTGCCAACCTGATGGGACCTATCATCATCGGATATACCATCGACAACTATATTCAGACTAAAGAATATAAGGGCGTACTTATCTTCAGTGGCATTTTGCTGGGAATGTATCTGATTTCCATCGCAGCGGGATATGTCCAGTCGAAACTCATGGGAACGGTCGGACAGCGTATGCTGTTTACTTTCCGTAACAATCTTTTCAAAAAATTACAGGAGTTGCCGGTCGACTTTTTCAACCAGAACAAAGCAGGAGACCTCATCTCCCGTATCAATAACGATGCTGACAGAATCAACCAGTTTTTTTCACAGTCACTGATGCAGTTTGTGCGTTTGATCCTGATTATGATCGGTGCCGGAATATTTCTACTTTCCATCAACCTGCCGTTGGGTGCCGCTGCACTTTCACCCGCCATTATCATTTGGGCCTTTACCAAATTTACTACCCCGTGGGTAAAACACCGCAATGCTGTCAACTTGAAAAATGTGGGATTTCTGAGTTCAGAAGTTCAGGAAAGCCTCAACAATTTCAAAGTGGTTGTGGCTTTTAACCGCCGCGATTACTTCCGTAAACGCTTCGATGAAGCCAACCAGAACAACTATTCTTCTGCAGTAAAAGCAGGTGTGGCAAACAATCTGTTTATGCCCGTTTACACATTGCTTTCCAACATCGGGGAAATGGTGGTACTGGCATTTGGCATCTATCTGATTTCAACCAATCATTTCACCATAGGTCTGCTCATCAGTTTCCTGGCATACATCAACAGTTTTTACAATCCACTCCGGCAGCTTGCAGCGCTATGGGCAAGCTTCCAGATTGCTTTGGCAGCATGGGACAGGATTTCAAGAATCCTGAACATGGAAAACGATATGCCTTATGTGGAAGCAAAAGAATCTGAAACCGGCGCTTCACTGATGTCTTTCCGGGATGTTTCATTTGCGTATCCTAACGGAAAAGAGGTTTTGCATCACATCAATTTTGATCTGGAACGGGGAAAAACTTATGCTTTCGTAGGTCCTACCGGAGGAGGAAAAACAACAACCGCCTCTTTGATCTCACGATTGTATGACCCAACCAAAGGTACTGTCCTGCTTAACGGAAGAGATATCCGGTCTTATTCCCAGGATGAACGCACTCAGAAAATCGGTTTCATTCTTCAGGAACCTTTCCTTTTCAGCGGGACAATCCGGGAAAATATCCTTTATGGAAATGAAGCTTTCCAGCAATACAAAAACGGAGAACTGGCTAACATCCTTCGGGAAGCAGGACTGGAAACCTTATTGCAACGATTCGACAACGGACTGGAATCAAAAGTAGACATCACCGGAGACGGAATCAGTCTGGGACAAAAACAATTGATTGCTTTTATGCGTGCCGTCCTGCGTAAACCCGATCTGTTGATTCTAGATGAGGCTACGGCTAACATTGACACTGTAACTGAACAATTACTGGAAGAGATTCTTCAGAAGTTACCTGACACCACAACAAAAGTGATTATTGCACACAGGTTGAATACCATCGCCAGTGCTGATGAAATTTATTTTGTAAACACAGGGGAAGTAGTCCGGGCAGGTTCGCTCAATGACGCCATCAATATGCTAAAACAAGGAAAAATGGCCAGTTAGGACCGCTTTTCCCTGCTCTAAAATCTTGAACCAGAATTATTACTACAATTCTGCTTTGGCTTTTATGAATTCGTAAAACAAACGAACTCCCACACCTGTTCCGCCGATACCACGGTACTCTCCTCTTTTACCCAAAAAGGCAGGAGCTGCAATATCCAGGTGAATGTAAGGATAATCTGTGAAATGCTCCAGGAACTTTCCGGCAGTGATGGCTCCGGCTTCAGGGCCTCCTATATTCTTCAGGTCAGCAATTTCTGATTTGAGCAAATCTTTATACTCATCCCAGAAAGGAAACTCCACAATACGTTCATGAACCTGATATCCTACACGGCCCAATGTTTCAAAATCCAAATCTGATTTAGATTTCATCCCGACCATGGCCATCGGACCGATGGCATGAGCAGCAGCCCCGGTCAGTGTGGCGATATCAACAACCAGTTCGGGATCAAACTTTTTAGCAAAGCTTAACGCATCGGCAAGTATCATTCTGCCTTCTGCATCGGTATTCAGAACCTCAACAGTAGTTCCGTCGTGCATGGTGATAACATCTCCGGGAGTGTAGGCATTTCCGTCGGGACGGTTATCAGTTGCAGGAATAAGACCTATGACGTGAACAGGTAACTTCGCTTTGGCTATGGCATACAAAGCACCGGCAACGGCTGCGCCACCTGCCATGTCACATTTCATGGTATCCATGTAATTGGTGGGTTTCAGACTTAAACCACCGGTATCGTAAACCACACCTTTTCCAACAAAAATATAAGGTTTGCTGTTTTTTGCATGCTTAGGCTTCCACTCAATCATGGTGAAAGTTGGAGGATCAATACTTCCTTTATTTACGGCAAGCAAACCACCCATTTTCAGGCTTTCGATCTTCTCTTTATGGAAAATTTCCACTTTTGCTTTGGCTGATTCCGCCAGGCTTTTCATTTCTTCAGCGAATTTCTCCGCGGTGAGATAAGAAACCGGTTCGTTCACCATATCGCGTGCTGCGCAAACAGCATCGGTAATATTTTTTATTTCCTCGAGATCACTTTCCGTAATCTGAGCATCATAAACATTTACTTCTTTCAGCGACCCCAGATTTTTATTGGCTTCTTTCTTGTATTTAATGAACTGGTAACTTCCCAGCATCATGCCTTCCACAAAGGCAAGTTCTTCTTCCTTGGTAGCGTGAACATTGTAAACAACTGCCCGCTCTGATTTAGCTTTGTTTAAAAGAAGCTGGGCTTCATCCCCTCTTACGCGGCTGGCTTCCAAACGTGAGTATAGCGTTCCCGAAAGTTCACCATAAACTATGATCAAAAGGTTTTTATACCGGTTTACGGGAATAACTTTATTTTTATCACGATGTTGTTTCCTTACATAAGCTATTTCATCTTCTGTAAGGCCGAAAGAGGTGAGATCTTTACCGTCTTTTACTAAAAAAATTGTATCGGCAGCTGTGGGTTTTCTTAGGGCTTTTGCTAACAATGTAATCATAAGTATTCCTTTTAATGGTGCAAATATAAACGGTTTTGAAAAAGTCTATACATTTAATTATTCAGGAGAATTTCCTGAAATTTTCCTGATGACTTTTTCAGTTGCACCGGAATTATCTCTAACATAATGCTTTGAAACCTCTGAAGCATGCTTGTATGAGTCGGAATTATGCCGTAACTGGTCGGTAACCTCTTGAAATTTTTTAGCATTTTTAACACTATAGCCTCCTCCAAGCTCCAACAGGTCGTTTGCTTCCTGAAACCGTTGATAATTGGGACCGAAAATAACAGGAAGTCCGTAAACAGCAGCTTCCAGCAAATTATGTATTCCCACCCCAAATCCGCCACCTATATAAGCAAGTGTAGCATAACGGTACAATCCCGAAAGCAGTCCCATTTTATCCATCACCAGAATCCGGACGTCTGCCAAATCCTTATCATTGCTTTGCGAATAACGAACAGGAGAAAAAGCCTCAAATTTCTTCAGGATTTCTTCAATATGATTTTCATCGATTTTATGAGGAACCAGCAGGAGTTTGAAATTTTCAGGTTTTTCATCCATATAAGAGCGTAAAATA
The DNA here is from genome assembly GCA_014860665.1 of Bacteroidales bacterium. Taxonomy (GTDB): domain Bacteria; phylum Bacteroidota; class Bacteroidia; order Bacteroidales; family F082; genus Sulfidibacterium. Next base: position 6,673 of record JACZJI010000116.1, read on the forward strand.
TCTTCATCCGGTGGCCAGGTGCTTCCCGCCACAAGTAAATCGTTTTTACCCTTGAACAATTCTATTTCCGGTAAATTAAAAGAGCTGTCCAGCACTTTCAGAACCCGGTCAAAACGGGTATCGCCGCTGATTTCATGATTTTGAATGCCGATTTGCGAAAGCAGCTTATCCGAAGTTTCATTCTGTACAAAAAACCAACTGACTTTTTGCAGTTGCTTCCGGAACCAGCCACCGTAAAAACGGAAAAAATGTTGCTGTTTCCTGAAAATAGCCGAAACAAAATAAAGCGGGATTCCGGCTTTGTAAATTTCATCAATGTAGTTAAACCAGTACTCGTATTTTATGAAAATCGCCAGACGCGGATGGAAAATATTGATAAACTTCCTAGCGTTGGCGGTTTTGTCCAGGGGAAGATAAAATACATAATCTGCCATCTCGTAATTTTTCCTCAGTTCGTATCCCGAAGGAGAAAAGAAAGTGAGAAGTATTTTATAGTCGTGAAACGACTTCCTGAACGCTTCTATCACCGGGCGGGCTTGCTCAAACTCTCCCACGCTGGCACAATGAAACCAGACTATTTCATCACTTGCTCCGACCGCTGCTTTCATTTTGCGGAACTGCCCCCTTCTGCCAGTCAGAAATTGTTTTGCCTGTGGATTAAAAACAGAGGCTCCCCGGATGAGTGCCGCATAAACATAAATGGAAAAATTATAAATCAGTTTCATTTCCGGGCCAATAAAATGAATGGCTTTAAATTATTGGTGCAAAGATAGAAATTCGGCACAAAAATTAGTTTAATTCTGAGCGGCTTTCAGCCGCTTGAGAATCTATTGAAACCTTAGATGGCTAACATTTGCTTGTGCCGTACCTGGCATTATCCCTTTCCGGTGCTTCGCTACCCTTTGCCTGGACATATTTAATGTATGCCCGGGTATAGTTATTCTTCACCACAGTATAGTCATCACCCGACATGTGTTAGATAATGATTGCCGACAATAGACAATATTTGCCTTGCGATAGACGAATCCCGCCGCTCAAGAGATGATTCTTGCCCGGCGATAGTTAAAGATTGCCCTGCGGGCAAAAGTCATCTTTACTTGGGTAATTGTCATCTACACCTGGGCAAGGCCCATCGAAAAGGCGGAAATCCATAAAGATGCGATACGGAGTACTTTTTCTAAAAAAATTTCTAAATTCGTCGAATAAAAACCACTGCATTTTCTACTGTATCTATGCTCAAGACGCTCACGCTGGTCTCACCAGATCAGGGTTCAACGAAAATAATTACAAGCTTCGGACTCCCGTCTTCTGACTTCCATCTCAATTTTTCACTATTTTTGCCATCTTGAAAAAGGACAACTTACGTTTTATAAAATTTTTAAAATCAAAACATTATGGCATTCAATATCAGAAATCGGAATTTTTTGAAATTGCTGGATTTCTCTCCCAAAGAGATCAAATTCATGCTTGATCTGGCAGCTGACCTCAAAAAAGCAAAATACAACGGTACCGAACAACCTAAGTTAAAAGGGAAGAACATCGCCCTGATTTTCGAAAAAGCTTCAACCCGTACCCGTTGTGCTTTTGAAACAGCAGCTTACGACCAGGGAGCCAGGGTTACCTATCTCGGACCTTCCGGCACACAAATTGGGAAAAAGGAATCTATGAAAGATACCGCCAGGGTGTTGGGACGTATGTATGATGGTATTGAATACCGTGGTTTTGGACAGAAGATCGTGGAAGAATTGGGAAAATATGCCGGAGTTCCGGTATGGAACGGTCTCACCAATGAATTTCATCCGACACAGATCCTGGCTGATTTCCTCACAATGATGGAACATTCCGACAAACCTCTGCATCAGGTTTCTTTTGCATACTGCGGTGATGCCAGAAACAATATGGGAAACTCTCTGATGGTAGGCGCTGCCAAAATGGGAATGGATTTCCGTGCTGTAGCTCCCAAAGCCATGTGGCCTGAAGAAGCACTGGTAAAGACCTGTAAGGAAATTGCCAAAGAAACCGGAGCCACCATTACCCTCACAGAAAGTGTGGACGAAGGCGTAAAAGGTGTTGATTTTCTCTATACCGACGTTTGGGTTTCTATGGGTGAACCCGATGAAGTTTGGGAAGAACGCATAAAAATGATGCTCCCTTACCAGATTAATATGGATATGGTGAAGAAAACCGGCAACCCGAAAGTAAAATTCCTGCATTGCCTGCCTGCTTTCCATAACCGTGAAACTACTGTTGGCGAAGAAATTTACCAGAAATTTGGAATCGAAGCGATGGAAGTCACCGAAGAAGTTTTCGAATCGGAACACTCTGTTGTTTTTGATGAGGCCGAAAACCGTTTGCATACCATCAAAGCTGTGATGGTGGCTACTTTGGGCGACTAATATCTAAAACATATATATAAAAGAGGATTCCCTTTAGGGAACCTCTTTTTTTTTGTCACAAAACGAAACAACAACAAACTGCAAAACCAACTTCATGAGGCTGAACCTCATTGTTTTTGCAAAAAGTTAATACTTCTTAAGACTTAATATCTCATTTAAATTATTAGTAAATTTGCACTATGATGAATATGGAGCAATTTAAACAGGATTTAGATGAACTCTTCCGGCTGTTCAATAAGCTTATGGAAAAGCAGGAGAGCGGCATGGAAGAGATTCCTGGCATCAATAAAATGATGTTGCAGCAGTTTAAATTCTTCTTTAATAACTACGAACAGATGAAAGACCAGATTGCATACCAGTTACAGGGGCAATTTGGAGAATCTGTACAGGATATGGTTCGGACTCTTATTCAACAGCTTCGTGAGGAGCTGGGTGAAGATGAATTTATGTTAGAAGACGAAAGTGAAGAATCTTCTTTGAAAGAAATCTACACCCTGACTTCAAGTGAGCCAATAGGGATTCTTGATCCCCAAAAAGAGATTGAAAAGATTGATGAATTGCTGAAAAATAAAAATTTGACCCCCGAACAAATTGATCAGCTTCTCGATCGCCGTTCCAATCTGAAATAATCTGACCGTATCTTTTTATGCTGGAAAAAATCAAAAACCGTATTCTCAACTATTTCAAAACCAAGAAGCCTTTTTCTATTATCACTGACTTCTTGTTTGTAATCCTGGTTGTACTGCTGTTGATTCCCACCACACGCAAACCAGTCTCAGCATTTATAATACGAATGGTTTCCTTTCCCCCATCTTCTTTGAATAAATCCGAGCAGTTTACTGTCAGCCCACAAGCCAAACAATGGGGAATCAGTAACCTTTCGGGAAAGACAATACAATTTGAACAACTTCTTGACAAGCCAGTTTTTGTAAATTTCTGGGCTACATGGTGTCCTCCTTGTAACGCAGAATTACCCGGAATTCATGATTTGTACGAACAATATAAAAACAAAGTGAATTTTGTTTTTCTGAGCAATGAAGCCCCCGGCACCATTCAATCTTTTATTTTAAAACATCAATACCAGGACATGCCGTTTTACCGTTATGACGGTATACCCAAGGATTTTTTCAGTAACAGCATCCCTATAACCTTTATCATTTCCCGGGAAGGAGAAGTTGTTTTGGAAAAAAGAGGTGCGGCAAGATGGGATTCAGACAAAGTAAAAGCATTGTTAAACAAGCTCATAAACGAAACATCACAATAGGGTTAATTTTATATCTTTGACAAACAATTTAAACGAATAAAAAATGAAAAAGTTTTCCTTGGGATTCCTGTTGATTTTTCTTTTTGCTACAGCGCAAATGTCAGCTCAGGTGTCCGCCACAACTGTAAAACAGAAAATTAATGTAGGTGTTGACGTATTTACGGACGTGTGGATGAACGTACCTTCTGGCATGACCGTTAGAACACTGAACCCATCGGCAAACGTTTTTGCAACTTATAATATTCTTGTGGGAGCCAAGAAAACCGGTAACACCGTTTTTTCAATTGGTCTGGGAATTGGTTCTCATGTTTTGAGCAGCAAGACCAATTTCATTAAAGATGTCAAGGCAGATACTATCAGCTTTATTCCGGTTCCATCAGGAATCAGCATGAAAAAAAGCAAAATGACCATCACTTCTCTGGAAGTTCCTGCTGTGTTAAATTTCAAACTTAAACATGGCTGGCATGCTGGAATCGGGTTTAAGATCTCTATGGTAATTAACAGTAAAGAAGCTTATACCGGAACGCTCTCCTCAGATAGAATTACCAGACAAGTTAAAAACAAAGGAATTTATCAGTTGAATTCCACAGGTTATACGCCATCCATTCGTTTCGGGTATAAAAGTTTTGATGTCTTCGCTGCTTACCAGCTGATTTCGACCTTCAGGACAGGCCACGGACCTGCTTTGCATCCAATCTCCATTGGGATTTCAATTACACCGTTTTAAGCGCATGGAATAAAAAATTAAAAAAGCCTGCCCGGAAATCCGGGCAGGCTTTTTTTTAATTAATCTGCGATGATTAGCTGATCATTATTTGAATATAATCTCGTCATCGTCATGCGACCAAAAACAACGCCATCATCACTGCAAAGCCAAAAACGTAACCTATGTAAACCTGTCTTGGCCAGTGTGCATCAGCTTTTAATCTTGCATAACCGGCAATCCCGGAAAGAAAAATCACTAATATGATCCAGAAAAAGGGTTCTAAATGGAAAAAGAAAGCCAGACCTGTAAGTGCTCCGGTAACACCGCCCCAAGATATCATGTGCAAACTGATTTTGCTGTAATTATTGATGAGCAGTGTTAAAAGCGCCAGAATAGCCGAGCCCACCAAAAACAGGTTCAGCACAGGGAAAGTATTATTTTTATTCAGAGTATAGTAAGTGAAGTAATAGAAAACAGCCACTACAAGAAGAGGAAAAACCCGATCGCCTCTTTGCTTCATTTGCAAACTGCCTATAACTTTAAAGCGCCAGAGTATAAACGCTACCAAAGCGGGAATAACTCCTGTCATAAAAAACACGTACAGCAGCACCAAATATTTTATCCTTATGAACTCTATCGGAAGAAAATAAATAGGAAACTGATAGACTATCAGTACAAAAAAAGTGGGGACCAGTAAAGGGTGTAAAATAATTGAAAGAATATTCGAAATCTTTTTCTCCATAAATTTTTTGTATTAAACAAATTCAACAAATGTTCCTGCCTGAAAACGGCGGAATCTCCTTCAAAAATTCATTGATCTAAAATGTATCATTAAGAGGAAAGCTCTTTTCTTAACCTGGCAACCGGAATTCCCATCTGCTCTCTGTATTTTGCAACAGTCCTGCGGGCAATAGCATAGCCTTTTTCCTTAAGCTGATCCATCAGGTATTCGTCGGTAAACGGCTCAGATTTGTCTTCTGAACCGATAATATCCTTTAAAACGGTCTTTACTTCCCTTGTGGAAACCTCTTCGCCATCTTCTTTTTGCATAGACTCACTGAAAAAGCTTTTCAGCAATTTCGTCCCGAAAGGAGTTTGCACATATTTACTGTTGGCAACCCTGGAAATAGTAGAAATATCCATATTTACGATATCAGCAATATTCTTCAGGATCATCGGCCTCAAATCCGCCTCGTTACCAGAAAGAAAATAGTCGTGTTGATAATCCATGATGGCTTTCATGGTAGTATAGAGCGTATTTTGTCGCTGCTGAACAGCATCGATAAACCAGCGGGCAGAGTCCACTTTGTTTTTGATAAACGACATGGCCTCTTTGTCTGATCTGTTCCTTTTCCCATTGGATAACTGATTAAGCATATTCACATAGGAATTGCTGATACGCAGCTCAGGTGTATTCCAGTTATTCAGCGAAAGCTCCAATTCACCATCGTTGTTTACAATGGTAAAATCAGGAACGATATATTGAATATCTTTAGCTGTTTCACTCATCGAATTACCGGGTTTCGGATTTAACGATATTACAAGAGCTATGATTTTCTGAAGCTGCTCCTCAGTAATATTGGCACGCTTCATAATCTTCTGGTAATGTTTCTTGGAAAACTCGTTGAAATATCTCTTTATAAGCTTCACGGCAAGTTCAAGATCAGACGAATTTTCCTCCTTTTGTTTGTGATGCAGTTGTATTAAAAGACATTCCTGAAGATTGCGAGCCCCCACACCCGGAGGATCAAAATCCTGAATTACATCCAGTACTTCATCCACTTCAGCATTGGAAACTTCCAGATATTGCATAAACGCCAGATCGTCCACCATTGAAGGTACAGAACGTTGCAAATATCCTGAATCATCAATATTACCGATAATATACAACCCGATTTGATATTTTTGCTCGTCAAGATCACGAAGTCCCAGTTGCTCTTTCAGATATTCATGGAAAGTAAATCCTGTTGAAAAAGGGATTTCCTTTTGTTCTTCATCACGGCTGCGATTATTAACCTGGAGCTTATATTCCGGAATCTCATCTTCTCCCTTGTAGTAATCGTCAATATCAAAATCATCATTACTCAAAGTCATATCTTCCTGAGAATCTCCGAATTCAGAATCCTCTGAAGATTCGTTCACTTCCTGTTCAGAGGATTCACTGCTTTCAAGCCCTTCGGTTTCGAGCGCAGGGTTTTCTTCTATCTCCTGTTTGATGCGTTGTTCCAGCTC
>JACZJI010000001.1 GCA_014860665.1 Bacteroidales bacterium
ATGTATAATAATTAGTTTTAGAATTCCAGGTTAATGAGCATTTTAATTTTTCTCTTTAATGCCGCTTTTACTAACCGAGGATATTTAAATCTTGTCCTTCAGAAACTGTCCGGTGTAAGATTCTTTGCAATTTACCAGGTCATCAGGGGTGCCTTCAAAGACGATTTTTCCTCCTTTATCACCACCTTCAGGCCCCAAATCAATTACCCAGTCAGCCGATTTAATGACTTCAACGTTATGCTCAATGACCACCACACTATGGCCGTTTTCTATCAGGGCATTCAGTGAATTCAGCAAATGACTGATGTCGTGGATATGCAACCCGGTAGTAGGTTCATCAAAAATAAAGAGGGTAGGGATAGAGTTTTCTCCTTTTGAGAGGAAGAATGCCAACTTGATGCGCTGGGCCTCACCACCGCTCAATGTATTTGAACTTTGTCCGAGTTTTAAATATCCCAGACCCGTATCCTGAAGTGGTTGGATTCTGGATACAATTCTTTTTTCAATAGAATTATTCTTTGTTTCCAGACTGAAGAATTCAATAGCCTGATCAACGGTTAAATCCAGAATATCCGATATGGTTTTGTCTTTGTATTTGATTTCCAGAACTTCATCTTTAAAGCGTTTCCCGTGGCATGACTCACATTTCAAAAAGATGTCGGCCATGAATTGCATTTCTACTTTGATAACACCTTCGCCTTCGCATTGTTCACATCGCCCTCCCGGAACATTAAATGAAAAATAACCTGGTTTATATCCACGGAGTTTTGCCAGCGACAGATTTGAAAATAGTTGTCTAATGTCGTCAAAAGCTTTCAGATAAGTTGCCGGATTGGAACGCGATGAGCGGCCTATCGGATTCTGATCGATATATTCCACTGCTTTAATGCGGTTCAATTCTCCGTCTAATGTACCTGTGTAGCTTTCAGAATTGACATCAGCACCAAGTTGCCTTTTTATAGAGTTGTATAGAATGTCACGAACTAGAGTGGATTTTCCTGAACCACTGACGCCTGTAACAACTGTCATAGTATTCAAAGGAAATCTCACACTAACGTTTTTCAGGTTATGATGGAAAGCGTCGTTAACCGAAATAAAATTCTTCCATTTTCTTCTGTGTTCAGGAATGTTAATGGATTTTCTTCCAGTTAGATAAAGGGCGGTATAGCTGATATCATTGTCTTTTAGTTCATCATATCTACCCTGGAAAACCAGCTCACCGCCGTGTTCACCTGAATCTGGACCGATATCAATGATTTGGTCGGCTATTTTAATGATTTCTTCTTCGTGCTCAACAACGATAACAGTATTTCCGAGGTCTCGCAATGCTTTCAAAACCTGAATGAGACGATGAGTATCACGGGGATGAAGACCGATGCTAGGTTCATCAAGGATATACATAGAACCTACCAATGAACTTCCCAAAGAAGTAGCCAGGTTAATGCGTTGTGATTCACCACCGGATAAGCTGTCAGATTGGCGATTTAATGAAAGATACCCTAACCCGACATCGTTGAGAAACTGCAGACGATTGGTAATTTCTATGAGCAAACGTTTAGCTACTTTGCTATCATGCTCATTTAACTTCAGATTTTTAAAAAATTCAAGAGCTTCGTTAAGCTGCATCTGCACAATTTGGGAAATAGTCTGCCCTCCGACACGGACATAATTAGCATCTTTCCTTAGTCTTGTTCCTTTGCATTCCGGGCAAATAGTTTTTCCGCGGTAACGTGAAAGCATGACACGGTATTGGATTTTATACGCTTGTTCTTCGACAGATTCAAAGAAGCGGTCAATACCTCCGAAATACTCATTACCAGTCCATAGCAGATCTTTTTGAGCTGAGGTCAGCTCAAAATAGGGTTTATGAATCGGGAAGTCAAATTTGTAAGCATTGCGTACGAGTTCTTCTTTCCATTCTCCCATTTTTTCGCCTTTCCAGCAGGCTACAGCGCCTTCGTAAACGGAAAGCTTTGGATTAGGGATTACAAGTTTTTCATCAATTCCGATTATTGTTCCGAATCCTTCGCATTTTTTGCAGGCACCATAAGGGTTGTTGAATGTAAAAAGATTTACCGAAGGTTCTTCAAATTGAATTCCATCCAATTCAAATTTGTTGGAGAAATCCATCAACTTTTCTTCATCATCCTGAGTATAGGAAACTTTCAGGTATCCTTTTCCTTCATAAAAAGCAGTCTGAACAGAATCATCTATACGTGCTTTTAAATCGGGATCATCTTCTTCGATACTAATCCTGTCTATGATGAGATAACAGTTATTAGGTTTCGATTTTTCTCCGATTTTGTCTATCAGAGATTCAATTTTATGAATCTCACCATGACTCATTATACGACTGAACCCTTGCTGCAAAAGAACCTGAAGTTGTTGTTTCAGACTTCTTCCGTTGATCTCTTCCAACGGAGCAAAAATCATCACATCAGTTCCGGAAGGCAACGAAAGAATAAAGTCTGTGACGTCTGAAACAAAATGACGTTTGACTTCCATTCCTGACAAGGGAGAAATAGTTGTTCCGACACGTGCAAACAACAACTTTAGGTACTCGTACACTTCTGTCGATGTGCCAACTGTGGAGCGTGGGTTTCGTGTTTTTACCTTTTGCTCAATAGCAATGGCAGGCGCAACACCCAGAATTGCGTCAACATCAGGTTTGTCCATTCTTCCCAAAAATTGTCGGGCATAGGAGCTCATGCTTTCAACATAACGCCTTTGACCATCAGCATACAATGTATCAAATGCCAAAGATGATTTTCCAGAACCTGACAAACCAGTGATCACAACAAGTTTTTTCCTTGGAATAGCAACGCTAAGGTTTTTTAGATTGTTAACCCTAGACTTAACTACTACTATATAATCTTTTGGGTTTACTCCCGAGATATCCATCATTTACGAAAAAATTAGCGACAAAATTATAAATAAATTTGCCTATTTCCTTTTAAACCCTATATTTGCATCAATAAATCAAATTTCAAACCAAAAAAACAGGAGGAATAGCCTATTGAGTAGACGCTTACTTTTTTCTTAACAAAATGTATTTTCCTTATGAAAAAAGAGGCTAATAGCGAACAGCAGCTCATTAGGAATTTTCTTGATGGTGACCCCTCGAGCTTACAGGAGCTTATTGAACGACATCAGAGTCGCCTTTATTCCTATATCTTTGTTATGGTCAAGGATAAACATCTTGCAGATGATGTTTTTCAGGATACCTTTATTAAAGTAATTCATACTTTAAAATCAGGAGCTTATTCCGATGAAGGAAAATTCATCCAATGGGTAATGCGTATTGCTCATAACCTGGTGATTGATCATTTCAGGAAAGCAAAAAAAGTGAGTTTTACAGAGCCGAAACTTGCTTTTCAGGATGTTATCAGCAACCTGAAAGTAACTGATCCCAGCTTTGAAGATGAGCTAGTAACACAGCAGATTCATGATGATATCAGGGGTTTGATCGATTACCTTCCTGAAGAACAAAAAGAGGTGTTAATTCTCAGATGTTACAACGGTTTAAGTTTTAAAGAAATAGCTGAACAAACTGATGTAAGTATTAACACAGCTCTTGGCAGAATGCGTTATGCATTAATCAATTTGAGAAAAATGATCCAGAAAAATAACATTGTTCTTACCAACTAATTAGAACCGGTTAGATTGTTATTTTACTGTTATATAACTTTTAATCCTAATTTTAAGTAAGGCTCGTGGAAGAATGATATTTCTTTCAACTGGAAATTACTTGCAGTTTATATTGCGATTTAATTAGATTTTAATGCCTTGCCGGTGTAATTTTTTAATTTTAGTAATTATTTGATAGGTAGTATTTTAAATTTAAATGAATTTTTGTTTTTAAAATATTTCTAAATACTGAATAATATTTGTGATTTTTTTGCGTTAAGACATTGTAGTTAATTGAAATTGAAGTTAAACTTAATTGAGATGCCTGTGCAAAATTATTACACCTCTCACAAATCCCAACATGGTCCTAAGGTAGATATTTCCAATGGCGCTGAAGCAAGTGAAATGAAGCCATCGCCAACCATCGTTAGGAATCTGATGGCTTATGCTGCAACTCTGTCAATCATCAAGACCAGGACAATCGGAAATTTGACCATTATTTTGAACTGAGTCTTTGCAGTAAAACTTCCGTGTCAAAAATAAAATGACACTGCAATCGAACAAAAGCATTTAAAGTGGATATCTACTTTAAATGCTTTTGTTTTATACTTTAAATGCTATTTCCGTCATTGAAATTGTGCATCATCAAAATTCTATTCGATTTATCTTGACAAACCTATTATTTTTGTAGAAAAACCTACCATGACTGTAAAAGAACGATTCGAGGGGATTATAGATTATTTTAAAAAGAACAAACCTTTTGCGGAAACAGAACTGGTTTATAGTACACCATATGAATTGATTGTGGCGGTTGTGCTTTCAGCTCAATGTACAGACAAAAGGGTTAATATTATAACTCAGGAATTTTTTAAGTTTTTTCCTGATGTGCAGCATTTGGCAGAAGCTGAGGTTGCTGAAATTTTTGAACTGATAAAAAGTTGTTCATATCCAAATAATAAATCAAAACATCTTTCCGGACTGGCTAAAATGTTGGTAAGCGATTTTAACGGTAAAGTTCCTGCAGAAGTTGAGGAATTGCAGAAACTGCCGGGTGTCGGAAGAAAGACTGCAAATGTGATTGCCTCCGTGGTTTTTAATAAGCCTGCAATGGCCGTGGATACACATGTCTTCAGGGTAAGTGAAAGACTAGGATTAACAACAAATTCCAAAAACCCTTTGGAGACAGAAAAGCAGCTTGTGAAATATATTCCTGAAGAACTGATACCACTGGCGCACCACTGGCTGATTCTTCATGGAAGATACGTTTGTATTGCTCGAAAACCAAAGTGCGATGAATGCGGACTTAAACACTGGTGTAGATATTATGAGAAACTGCAGCACTCAGAATAATAATTCCGGACAATATTGAAAAATAAATTAGCTGAAAAGTAACTTTTTGTCACTTTTGCTTCTCATCCGATAGCTTTGAAGGCTGTCAAATAATTGTATATTTGTATGTAAAAATTTACTTATGGAAAAATTGAAAATAGGTGATCAAGCTCCTGATTTTAAGTTGCTTGACCAAAATAATAATGAAGTTACCTTAGTTAGTCTTAAAGGGAAAAAGGTTATTTTGTATTTTTATCCAAAAGATAATACACCGGGATGTACCAGCGAAGCTTGTAACTTGCGTGATAATTATCAATATTGGATAGATAAAGGCTATAAAGTCATTGGAATCAGCCCTGATAGCGTTACGTCACATCAGAATTTTATTAAGAAATTTGATCTTCCTTTTACTTTGCTGGCAGATCCTGAAAAAAATGTGATTAAATCGTTTGGTGCCTGGGGGCCAAAAAAGTTATATGGAAAAGAATATGAAGGCTTAATT
>JACZJI010000117.1 GCA_014860665.1 Bacteroidales bacterium
GACCTGTAAAAATGAGGCCTTCTGATAATAAAAATGTTAGAACGGAAAAGCAAAAAGTTACCAAAGAAAAAAAACAAAAAAAAGATACTGTCAAGAAGGTGAAAAAAGAAAAGAAAGAAAAGAAAAATCAAGATAAAGAAAAAAAGAGAGAGTTCAGATAATCTGTTCTCTTTGACAGTCTCCCTTTCTAACAGGGGTTTTCATATGAGTCCGGGCACAAAGCCCGGACTTTTTTGTCTATAAAAGAAACTGTTTGAAACACGATAAAAATGATGAAACAATACAATAAAAAGTCACATTGATTTAGATACTGTAAAAGTGTTAGACAAATAGATTCCAGCAATCTCTTATGAGTTTACTTAAAATTAACATTTCATCAATTTGATTTTTAAAAAAAATAGCCACCTTGCGCCCTGAATATTATAATTTAGTATAGATATTGATTTTACGGGAGCAATGTCTCGACCTTTGGAAACAAAAAATACTGGACCCCAAGCTGTCTGCTCTTTACAAAGTAAAATTAAATAAGTCATAAACGTCTTATCAACACAACAATCGAAATATGAAAAAGTTTACATTACCCATTTTATCGTTTTTCATTTTTGCATTTTCTGTCGGATGCTCAAACTTCCAGAAGAAAACTACTAATGATACTGCTTTCACTAAAAAAGCTGACACAGTACTTACCATGCCCTACAATAAAATTCTGAAACCTGCAGGAACCATGATTTTTTTCGGGGATTCTGCTCTGGAGAATCACGCCCTGGATGTGGCGCTTTCGCCTGACAGAAAAACGCTGGCCGTGGAAGGTAGATATTGTGTTGTATTTATAAATACAGCTGACAATAAGATACTATATCGACTCAATATTTATAAATACGACAAAAAAAATTCTGTGAGCACCTATTCCGGGATAACCTGGTTTGAGAATATGGGAAAACAATATGTTTTGTGGGGAACCCGAAACAAGCTGATGCAGGCAGAATGGAATGGCAGCACAGCTGAAATTGTAAAAGATTTTGAATTTATGCCTAAAAAAGGCGTTGCAGCTTCACTTCCCAACGAAATGGTCATCCAGAGAGAAAAAGGAAAGCCTATGGTTTATCTTGTCCTTGACGGGAATGATGAAGTGGTAAAACTGGAACTCAATTCAGGGAAAGTTATCTGGCAAAAACCTGTCGGGCTGGCTCCTTACGGTATTGTTATGGCCAGAGGAAGACTGTATGTTTCTGACTGGTCAGGAACAGTGCCTTCGGCAAATGATAAAAACGTTGCCGGCATTCCGTGGGAAAACGCCCATGTTGACAGATTCGGAACGGTATCTTCAGGTGCTGTAAGTGTGTTAGATCCAAGAACAGGAAGAACCATCAAAGAAATTAAAGTGGGACTTCATCCCAACAAAGTTATTTCAGGCCCGGAACAGAGGTTTGTATATGTTGCCAACGGCAATGATGACAACATAAGCGTCATCAATACCAAAACCAATCATATTTCTGAAACTATTTCTGTACGACTAAATCAGGATAAAAATCCTTATTACGGAGATTCACCCAACGGACTCGCGCTTTCTCCTAATGGTAAAACATTGTATGTTGCCAATGGTATGGATAATGCCCTGGCTGTAATTTCGCTCGGAAAAAAGGCATCTCTTTCAGGCAAGCAGCTGAACAGCTCACAGCAAGGATTCATCCCAACCGCAGCTTACCCTGGTGCAGTTAAACTCTACAAAGACAGTCTGCTTTATGTTGCAGATATAGAAGGTATCGGTGCACGGTTGACTTCCCCAAACACAAAAAACAAAGCCTATCAAACCTTTATAAAAGTTGACGGAAAAAGAACCCCAACAGCAGGGGCTTTCAATACACACCGTATGCTGGCAGTTGTTTCCGTAATTCCTGTTCCTGGTAAAAAGGAACTGGAAAACTATACGCAAATCGTGAAGAAAAGTAATGACCAGGCAAGACTGGCCTTGCTTAATTTGCTCCCCAGGGACGGAGTTGCGCCGGTTCCGGTACCGCAGCGAATAGGAGAACCTTCGGTTTTTAAACACGTGATATACATCATTCGCGAAAACAGAACCTACGACCAGATTTTCGGAGATGTGAAAAAAGGCAACGGCGATGCTGCCCTTTGTACTTTCGGTGAAAATGTAACTCCCAACGCTCACAGGATTGTCCAAAACTTTGTTTTGCTGGATAATTACAGAGCTTCCGGAAAATGCTCGGCTGAGGGCCATCTTTGGACAGATGCTTCAACGGTTACGGATTATATCGAGAAAAACGTCCGCGCCTGGTTCAGAAGTTACACCCACGTTTTGTACGATGCTATGGCTTATCCGAAAACCGGTTTTATCTGGGATGATGCACTCGACCATGGAAAAACGGTCAGAATTTACGGTGAAACAGCAATCCCGGAATGGAAAGACGGTAAAAAATGGACTGGTATTTATCAGGATTACCTGGCAGGAAAGCCTTTTATTTTTACCAATAAGACAACCATAGCCCGGGTAAGAGGAATCCTTGCTCCAGATTATCCTGGTTACGACAGTCACAACATAACAGATCAGATTCGTGCAACAGCCTTTATTAAAGAATTAAATTCCTTTGAAAGCGAAAAAGGTGACCAGTATCCTGATTTGACCATCATCGCTTTGCCTGATGATCATACTGCAGGAACTGCTCCGGGTTTCCCGACACCAAGGGCTATGGTAGCCGACAACGATTATGCTTTGGGAAGAATTATCGATGCACTTTCACACAGCAAATTCTGGAAAAACACTGTCGTTTTTATTACTGAAGACGATTCACAGAATGGCTGGGATCACGTTTCGGCTTACAGAACTGTAGGAATGGTTATCAGTCCATACACCAGAGACGGGAAGGTGGTTTCAACCAATTACAACCAGACCTCAATGATTCGTACCATCGAACAAATCCTGGGAATTCCACCCATGAATATCGAAGATGCAACTGCCAAACCGATGTTTGATGTCTTTTCCGACAAGCCTGATTTCACACCTTATACTGCCGTTAAAAACAACATTCCGCTTAACGAAATGAATCCGCAGTTAAGCGCCTTGAACGGACAGCAGAAAAGTTACGCTGAAGCTTCGCTGGCAATGGCGCAGAAAGGTATTGATGCCGGAAATGATGATTTGCTGAACCGCATTATCTGGTCTTCTGTAGAGAAAAATAAAGCCTATCCGGCAAAATATGCCGGAAAAGAGGGAGATCACGATGATGATTGATAGGTCCTAAAAGATATATTGAGTACCTGGCTGGTAAAAACATTAGTTATTGCCAGCCAGTTTTGTTTTCAACTTACTGTACAAATCCTGCGTTTTCTGCGGATCGGAAAAATTCAGATAAAAAACTTTGCCATCTTTTGTTTTTACATGGATGAAAGGGGGCGTTTTGAGATTCACAAATAATTCAGCTTTACCAACATCCGCTAACCTGAAATATCCTTTGGCATAATTCAGAAATGAATATCCGTTGGTTCTCAGCTTAATTATGGGGAGACTTTGAACCAAATTTACTTCCGAAATTTCCGCATAGCTTATCTCAGCACTGTAAAGTCCATGAATCGTCATATTCTCATTGGTCAGAGTGACGTTCGAATCGCGATTCTGGTAAATCATAAATCCTGCTACAACAAGCAATATGGCAGCCATCCCAAACCAGGTGTTTTTCGATTTGTAATCAACTGTGTTGATGGTTCTCCTTGGAAGATTCATAATTTAATTAGTTTTTAGGTTCTTCTTGCTTCAAAGGAATGAAAATTTTTTGACCCGTTTACATTTTTAAAAGAAATCTCATTTACCTGATTAAGTATAAAAGCCCCCACCTAAAGAATTTCTTTATATCAAATCCGAAATCAATTTTGTATTCTTCTCTTCAATGGATTGGAAAAGTTCTTTCTCAAATTCGGAGAATTCACTTTTTTCTTTGCTGAACATTATTTTCCCGTTTTCGAGATAATGAATCTGATCACACAAATTTGTCAGCGTTTCGATAATGTGAGATGTAACAATTAATGTTTTTCCTTTCTCCCTCATGCGTATAAATATAGACCTGAGAACTCGTGATGTCTCCAGATCAAGACTATTAAAGGGTTCGTCTAAAATCATGATGGGTTTGTCCTGTTTTATGACCGCCATTATGGCGAGTTTCTTTTTCATGCCGGTAGAATATGAATCAACAATCTGGTCCAGGGGCAGTTTAAACAGTTTGTTCCAATTTTCGGTTTCAAAATGTGTGTTTTTAAAAAGGCTCAGATATTCAGCAGCCGTGATATTGGAATAGAAAAAGTTCTCTGTGGGCAGAAACGACATTTCCTTTTTTGTGATTCCTGCACCGTCGCGGACTACCGCACCCGAGTTGATTTTCTTCAATCCGTAAATAGCATTTAAAAGGGTCGTCTTACCGGCACCGTTCAGTCCTACGATTCCGTGAATCCTGTTTTCAGCAAGAGACAGATCCAACGATCGAATGACCTTCAAATCCCCATAGGACAAATTCAATTCCTTAATTGTAATCATGCAGGTAAAGGTTAAGATTCTTAAACGATTTAACGTAAAACCAAACGCCGAGCACCCAAACCAATGGCAAAAATACAGGAATCATAGCGCCGATGGCTCCCACGGAACCAAACGTTGTAGCGGCAGGTGATTTGGTGTTGGGTTTATAAAAAGCATATTTAGTCACTATCATGTAAATTTGAAGCGTAACCAAAATAATATATTCCCCCACCGCGATATACCAAACTTCAGGATGAAAAATAAAAAATAAAATAATCAAGGGAATAACGATAATAGAAAAAAGCAAGGTCTGTAATTTGATTTTATGGAAAAGGAATTGGTTCGTTTTCATTTCAAATGCCATCACCATGGGGAGTGGTTCACACTCCTGGTAAAATCCTGACGGCAGAACTCCTAAAATAAAAATAGCAATCGGAACGCTCGCTATGAAAAATGAAGTACCCATCGCAATAATCCAGACAGCGACCAGAAAAACCAGATATTTCCTGATTCCGCCTTTCCACTCAAAACTGTCTTCAGGTATCCACTGTTGAAGTCTGGTATTTAAATTCCGGCTTTTACGACTAAGCTTCAGATTGTCATTCAGATTAATAATCAGGAATAACAATAAAAAAGTTCCCAACACGGATAACCACTGTTGATTATAAAGCAAACAAATCAGCAAAGGTGAAGTCAGCAAAAGATACTCGGCCCCATAAATCATCTTGTAATTCTCAAAATGCGTCTTCAGAAATAACTTGTCCTTCCGGTTCAGATGAAGAGCAGCAATCAGTACCAGATAAAAGCCTGACACATAATAAACATCCGGAGTTGTTGTCGTTTGAGCAAGGAAGCCATAAACCAAAAATCCAAGAAATCCGGTCATAAAGATTACCCGAAACAATCCCAGAGCACTCACTTCCCTATAAAATTGTTTAAATCTGATTTTCAGGAATGAAATTATCATTTTATAAGAGATTTATCCTTGAATTTCAGAGGTATCAAATAGAACCGGTCGAATTTGAAAAAAAAATTCACAGCTTCCGGTTTTTGGTATTTTTCACAATGTTTAAATATTGCTTCTTTCTGAGGGCGAAGGTCAGGAAGGTAAATTATTGATACAAATGTAGAAAATTATAAAATCCATTGGTTTGTTTTTAAGACTTTCTAAAAACACGGTGGTAGTTTATTTTTCTTCGCTAATGATAAACCACCTGTAGATGACTACTCACCGGCGTTAGATGATGATAAACCACCTGTAGATGACAATTCATCAGCGTTAGATAATGACTCACCAGCTGCAGCTGATAAATATCCCGCGGTAATTTTATAGCTGCACGTGGTTACGAGTCAACTGCACATGGTTACGAGTCAGCTGCACATGGTTACGAGTCAACTGCATGTGGATACGAATCATCTGCAAGTGGAGCGGAGTCAGCGGCACATGGAGACAATACAACTACCTTGGTAACATGGTCATCTGGCAAACAAACTCATCAACAAAACCAGGGAAACCCTTAACAGGCAAGCATCCGCTTGCGCCAGGCTCAAATTACGATTTTCCGTACTTCTTGAACTTTCCGACAATTTAATAGGCACTTTCCAAAATTCCTAAAAACACAGGTAATTCCCCTAACAAATCTTTAATGGCGACAAGGTTGGAAAGCTTAATTTTTCCCACCACATAATGACTTCCGTTGCCATTATACTGTTCGGTAATTTCTTCGAAGCAGAAATGTTTCAGATCTTCATCACGATGATAACGCAAATAGATTTTCAAAGATAGTTCATTGGAAAAAGAAGGCTTTTTATAGTATTTCAGCTTTTTGTACTCGTATTTGTAGTTATGACTCAACGCGGTGATGTCGGACAAAACTGCTGAGCCGGTCGGAAATGCCCCTGCCCCTTTGCCAAACATAAACTGCTTATCGTAGTAAGCACCTTTGATGACCACGCCGTTATATTCATCTTCTACATTATAAATGTACTTGGTTTTATCCACAAACTGCGGAGCCACAAAAAGCGCAACCGAGTTGTTTTCGGTTTTTAAAACCTTCCCAACCAGTTTTATTCTCAGCCCCTTTTCTTTGGCAAACTGCACATCAAAAGCGCTGATCTTTGAAATCCCGAACCGGAAAATATCATCTGGTGCAACGATTAACCCGAAGGCGTGTACCGTAAGAATCACCAGCTTGTACAACGAGTCGTTACCATCCACATCGAAAGCAGGATTACTTTCTGCAAAACCCAGCTCCTGAGCTTCTTTCAGGGCAGCATGATAATCCTGTCCGTCACGAAAGATCTTTGTAAGGATATAATTGGATGAACCATTAAGGATTCCTGTGATAGAAAGCAACAGATCATTGTCGTAATATTCTTCCAGGTTTCGGATGATGGGAATGGAACCGCAGGCAGAAGCATCATACAACAGTGATTTTCCTGTTTCTTTCTGGATTTCTATGAGCTCTTCCAGATGCGCGGCAATCATGGTTTTGTTGCCAGAAACCACATCTTTACCATTCAAAAGGGCATTTTTAACGATGTGATAAGCGTCCTCAGCATTATCAATCAGCTCCACCACCACATTGATGTTGGAATCGTTTATAATCTTTTCCTGATCGCGGGTGATTAGGTCCGCTCCTACTGCTCTGGGTTTTTCCTGCTTCACGCAGATGGAAAGAATGTCGGCATCCACGGTTTTGCTATTTTGCAAAACGGTGTAAAGCCCCTGCCCGACAACTCCCAAACCATATAAACCTATGTTTAACTTTTTCATTTTTGTATTCTAAAAACTTTCAACTTTCTTCATAAAATCTCTTACAATCCCAGTAATCGACTCGAATTCCAGCAAAAATCCATCATGTCCGTAATCGGAATGAATGAATTCAAGCCGTGCACCGGGAATATATTTTTCAATAAGCTCCTGGTCGTCCCTCGGGAAAAGAATATCAGTGTCAATGCCAATGGCCAGCGTTTTTGCCTTGATTACGGAAAGCGCTCTTTCCAGTCCGCCGCGTTTTCTGCCCACATGATGACTGTCGAAAGCCCTCGTCAGCGTATAATATGAATAAGCATTAAAACGGCTGGCAAGCTTTTCACCCTGATATTGCTGATAGGTGATGGCTTTTAAATTTCTGAAATCATCCTCTTCATTCAGCGACTGGGTTTGATTATAAGCATGCGAATTCCTGTAGCTTAGCAATGCAACCGCACGCGCAGCTTTCATTCCCGCAGCACCACCTTCCGGTGTCCGGCTGTAATAGCTCTCATCCGCACGGATAGCCATCCTCTGTGCTTCATTCAAACCGGCAGTCCAGGAGGTGGCTTTTACACCGCCGGCTATCATAATCAGATGCTTCACCACATCCGGTTCTTTAATGGCCCATTCTACTGCCTGAAAACTTCCTATGGAACCTCCTGTCAGAACCTGGATTTGCGAAATGCCCAAATACTCCCGCAAAGCGATGTGCGCATTTACCATATCGCGAATGGTGATATCCGGGAAACGGTGATAATAAATTGCACCGTTTTCGTTTGCCGACAGTGGTCCGGTAGTTCCGTAACAAGAACCCAGCACATTGGCACAGACAATAAAATGTTTTTCCGGATCGAAACACTGCCCTTTGCCTGCAATTCCTCTCCACCAGTCCAGAGGATCAGAATTTGCAGTAAGAGCGTGACAAATCCAGACCACATTATCGCCTTTGTCATTCAGCTTTCCGTAAGTATGATAAGCCACTTCCACACCTAAAAGGTGTTCTCCACTTTCAAGCGGGAAGCGGCCGGGAATTTTGAGCAGTTGCATCATTATCCTATTTGATTTAATCCCTGTTCGATATCTTCTTTCAGGTCATCGAGATGTTCGATGCCTACCGAAAGTCTCAGTAAAGTAGGTCCAATGCCTACAGCTTCCAATTCTTCTGTACTTAACTGCTGATGGGTAGTGGAAGCAGGTTGAATAATCAGCGTTCTTGTATCACCCACATTGGCAAGGTGGCTGATGAGTTTCAGACTTTCCACAAACTTTGCCGTATCTTCTTTGGTTCCTTTCAATGAAAAACTCAGTACAGCACCAAAACCATGTTCCAGATATTTTTTGGCAGTTTCATACTTTGAATCTTCCGGAAGTCCAGGATAGGAAACACTTTCTACTTTGGGATGTTTTGAAAGCCATTGTGCCAAAGCCAGCGTGTTATCTACCGAACGCTGAACCCTCAATGAAAGAGTTTCAATTCCCTGTAGGATCAGGAAAGCGTTGAATGGACTCAATGCCGGACCAAAATCGCGAAGTCCTTCTACCCTGGCACGAATGATAAAAGCAATATTTCCAAACTGTGAATCTTTTCCGAAAACATCTGAAAATACCAGTCCGTGATATCCTTCAGAAGGTTCTGAGAACTGCGGGAATTTACCATTTCCCCAATCGTAGGTACCACCATCCACAATCACACCACCGATACTATTGCCGTGTCCACCAATCCATTTTGTAGCTGATTCCACCACAATATTGGCACCCAGTTGTAATGGCTTACAGAGATATCCACCAGCGCCAAAAGTATTGTCAACGATCAGCGGAAGATCATATTTGCGTGCAAGTGCAGCGAATTTTTCAAAATCGGGAACTTCAAAACTGGGATTTCCGATGGTCTCCAGATAAATGGCTTTGGTTTTTTCGTCAATCAGTTTTTCAAAGTTGGCTGCTTCCAGGTTTTCAGCAAAACGTACCTGAACACCCAGCCTTTTAAAAGAAACTTTAAACTGGTTGTAACTTCCGCCATAGAGATAGGGAGAAGAAACAAAATTATCACCCAGCTGCAGAATGTTGTTCAGCGCAATAAACTGTGCTGAATGACCGGAAGACACTGCCAGTGCAGCCACCCCACCTTCCAGTGCTGCAATTCTTTTTTCCAGCACATCGTTGGTGGGGTTCATTATTCTTGAATATATATTGCCGAACTCCTTCAACTCAAAAAGATTGGCGGCGTGTTCAGTATTATTAAAAACGTAAGAAGTTGTCTGATAAATCGGGACTGCTCTTGAGAGCGTTGTTTCGTCCGGTGTATGACCGGCATGGACCTGTAAGGTTTCGTATTTCATGATATAATTGATTTAAAATAAAAAATAATAAGTGAGTAAAATTGAGGAGACTCTGTTCAGCAATGCTGAAACAGAACCTAAAAAGAATGTGGGGACATTATGCTCCTATGGGTACACAATGCCCCTAAAGCATTCGCATCCTGCAAATAGCCGGAAAAATTTCTGAAGAAATGGGGTAAAACAACAAACCTGAATGGCCTGGCTTAATTTTACTGACTGTTTTTCGGGAAGCTCCCGGATAGAAAGAATTACGTTTCATTTTTCTACGTTTAAATTATAATTCCATCCCGGTCTTCCCGGGAGTGGCAGGTATTGGCACCTTTCCATCTGGCAGGTTGCCGGAGCTTCACTGAGCCTGTTCTCTCCGCTCCTCTGTATAATTCAAACATCCGGATAAGGAATATTTGAATAACAAGGCAAAACTATGTAAAAAAATTTCCCATGCAAGTTTTCAATAAAAAATTTTTGATTTTTTCTAAAAAATATGTTGTCAGTCCTTTAATAACCCTCAACGGACCGCAATCGATACAAAAAAGACATTCGGACAGAAAGTCCGGGCATAAAATCTGTTTCCTGCACACAAAATAATTTTCATAGATTTGCTTCATTGAAAATACTTATGGACACTTCCCTATTATTTAATTATTTCCCGGATCTCAGCGAAAAGCAAAAAGAGCAGTTTACGCTTCTGAAAGATTTGTATACCGACTGGAACAGTAAAATCAATGTCATTTCCCGGAAGGATATGGAGGAATTTTACCTGCATCACGTGTTGCATTCGCTGGCCATCGGAAAACTGGTACCTTTTAAAGATTATACAGAAATTATGGATGCCGGAACCGGCGGAGGTTTTCCCGGAGTTCCATTGGCTATACTTTTTCCGGAAGCGCGTTTCTTCCTTGTTGATTCCATTGGAAAGAAAATCAAAGTAGTTAATGAAGTGGTAAAATCATTGGGATTAACAAATGTCGAAGCTGTTCAAACCCGGGTAGAACAGGTAGATCGCACTTTTGATTTTGTGATCAGCCGCGCTGTCACCGACCTTGAAGCTTTTACAAGATGGACATTCTATAAGGTGCACAGGCAGTCATTTAATCGTCTTCCAAACGGAATTTTATACCTGAAAGGTATGGGCATAGAGGATGAAATTGATCGTGTGAAAAAGCTAAAAATGACTAAAGTATCCACGTACCCCATTTCAAAATATTTTGCCGAGGAATATTTCCAGAGCAAACAAATTGTCCATGTTTATAAATAAGAACACTGAAAACTCAAAACGCATCGGGGTGTGTTTCTAACAGACCCATAGAGAGGAATTAAACTAATAATTATTGACAGAATTCTCACATATTAATATTGAATTGGGGCGGACTCACAAAAATTTTCTTATTTTCGCCCGTTTTACATTCTTTTTACAGAAATTTTTCAAAATAAATTTATTATGACAGAAGCAATACAGAAATCTCTCAGGGAATCTCCTATGGCACGTTGGTCAGCCATGTTTTTCGTGTCGATGTCCATGTTTGGAGCTTATTATTTCAATTATGCCATGGCGGCGGAAAAAACTGTTTTAGCAAGTACCATCGGATGGAATAGTACCGACATCGGTGTTTATACATCGGCTTATGCAATTTTTAATGTCTATTTTCTGATGCTGATCTTCAGCGGCATTATTTTGGACAAATTAGGAGTAAAACTTACGGGTTTGGGCTCAACCGTTGTCATGCTCATCGGTACCGGGATAAACTATTGGGCCATCTCAACGATTCCTTATAGTGCTCATATAACAATTCCCATATTGGGTAGTTTCCCAACGCAGGTATTTTGGTCGGCCTTCGGTTTTGCCATTTTTGGTGTAGGATGTGAAGCCACAGGGATTACACTTTCAAAAGCGATTGTAAAATGGTTTAAAGGAAAAGAAATGGCGTTGGCCATGGGACTGCAGATGTCTCTTGCCCGAATCGGAACTATGTTTGCTTTGGTCATTTCTATCCCGTTAGCCCGTCATTTCACCTATAAAGCTCCGGTTGCACTGTCATTTGTTTTAATGTTTATCGGCGTGATTTCTTTCATTGTTTTTGTCGTCATGGACAAGAAACTCGATGCCTCTGAAAAGGATTTGGAAATGCCAGAAGAAGAGCCGTTCCGTATTAAAGATATTGTGAAGATTATTTCCATTAAAGCTTTCTGGTATATTGCTATTTTGTGTGTGTTGTTTTATGGGGCAATATTTCCTTTCATGTTCTATGCCAACGATTTTCTGATCAATAAGTACAATGTGTCTCCTAATTGGGCTGGTACTATAACCGGAATGTTGCCATTGGGAACCATATTCTTAACTCCCCTTTTTGGATACATCTATGATAGAAAAGGAAAAGGGGCAACCATCATGATCATTGGTGCAGTTATGCTTCTTTTTGTACATAGTTTCCTCGCCGTTCCCTTCTTAAATTATTGGCTGTTTGCAGCTGTAATGATTTTTGTTTTAGGAACTGCCTTTTCCCTGGTACCAGCTGCCATGTGGGCTTCAGTACCTAAATTTATTCCTGAAAATCAATTGGGAACTGCCTATGCTGTTATTTTCTGGATTCAGAATATTGGTTTGTGGCTCATTCCTTTGCTTTTAGGTATTGTCCTGACTAAAACAAATCCTGTGGTAGCACCTAACAAAGCACTGATTAAAAGTGCCATTACAGAAAGTTACCAGAAAACACTTGCTGCAAAAGGTGTAACCATTCCAGAGAAAACACTTAGAATTGCTATCGAGAAAACCAATGGCGATGTCATTGATTCTATTGTACAATCCACCTCTTACGTGGCATCTGTACAAAAAGATCTGAACCTTACAAATGTTAAAGATCAAATGGTCAGTCAAAATGTTGCTTCTGCCGGCAACCTAGCCTTAAGCTCTGATCCAAAAATAGCTATTAAACAACTTCAGAAAAGTTTCAAAGATGCTACATTTAACGTCGTTAAACAGGAAAAACTTAATATCAGGTATAATTATGAAAGTGATATTCTGATGTTTGTACTGTTAGGATTCTTATCCGTTATTGTTGCATTCCTCCTAAAAGCCGAAGATAAGAAGAAAGGATACGGCTTGGAATTGCCGAATATTGCGTCTGCAGCCGAGGCTGTGAAAGAAGCTGAAATGGAAGCTAAATAGAATTATTTCAATCAATATAAAAAGGCCTGTAAGATCTTACAGGCCTTTTTATATTGATTGAAAT